>JANYBQ010000653.1 GCA_025360705.1 Betaproteobacteria bacterium
CTTGCACGGCCGACTCGACGAAATGCTGCAGCTTGGAAAGCTGGCTGCTCCCAGGAGCGCGCAGTTGCTCAAGTTTTCCCACGCCGGCCTGGAAATCCTTCAAGAGCCAGTTGGCGCCGTGCCGCAGATGAAAACGCAGCGCTATGGCTTCGTCTTCTATCGACAGCCGCAAAGCGGTGCGCTGCGGTTGTGCCGACGGGGACGGCTCGGGCGTGGGCGTCATGGACGATCCCGACGGCGCGGGGCATTGGCGCGCGAGAGAGGGTGCCGGATGATTTGCATGGTTTTTGATCCGCTTGTCTGCGGGTTCACTACGTTAGCATGAGCTCTGCAACCGGCTCGCGGAAGCGTTGATTTTGCACTCCTGAAAGGTGTTTGTCCAAATGAGGAACCGTCGTGGCCAAGTCCGCCAAAACCGCTGTTGAAACGCAGCCGCCGCTGGAAGAGGGCGCCGGGCATCGCAACAAACGTATGCGCCTGCGTGTGGCGTGGATGTATTTCGTGGAAGAGATGACGCAAAACGACATTGCACAACATCTGGGGATCGGCCGGGTGACGGTGGTGCGGCTTCTGTCGGACCTGCGCGAGCGCAACGAGATCAAATTCCGCATCGACAGCGGCGTGCCGGAATGCATTGCGCTGGAACGCGGGCTCGAGAAAGTGTTCGGTCTTGACGAAGCGATTGTCGTGCCGCTGTCGGGCGCGCAGGCCGACGCGGCGATTCCCATCGCCGCCGCGACCGGCCAGCATGTGTCGGCGTTGTTGCGCCCCGGCATGCGTATCGGAGTCGGCTGGGGGCGTACCTTGCACGAGTCGTTGCGTTTCATCACCGGTGCGCCGGTGGCCGGCATCGGCGTGATCTCGCTGCTCGGCGGAATGACCAAGGTGCGGCGCTTCAATCCGTCCGAATTTGCATGGCGCTTTTCCAACCTTTTCCAGGCCGAGTGTTACTTGATGACGGCGCCGGCCGTGGTCGATTCGCCCCGAACGCGCCAGACCCTGATCGATCGTTGCGGATTGGGCGATGTATTCGAGCAGGCGAAATCCCTCGATGCGGTGCTGCTCAGCGTGGGCGATGTGACGGCCGATGGCACGGCGTACCGGTACCGGGTGGTGTCCGAAGAACTGCGCGAACGCGTCGTTAAAAAGGGCGCCGTGGGCGATATGTTGTTCAACTACTTCGACAAGGACGGGCAGTTGATCGACGACCCGATCCAGGGATGTGTCATGTCGGTGCCGCTGGCCACCCTCAAGGCGGTGCCGGTGCGTATCGTTGCGTCGGGTGGCAAACACAAGGTCCAGGCGCTGTTTGGCGCGTTGCATCTGTTCAGCCCCACCACCCTCATCACCGACGAACACACCGGCTCCGCGTTGCTGAAACTTGCGGCACGCGCCCAATAGCTTTACGCGCTTTTCCGCAACCGGAGCCGGCTCTCCCACATCGGCCGGCGCGATTTCACTTGCGTAAGGTGTGAACATAAGAATAAAATATAAAACAAATGTACATTACCAACCGGTCTTTCCGCAAAGATTTTCGGAGCCTGTCGGCGATACGGGAGACACTATGAGCCTATTCACACCCAGCGGGCTGGCAGCGGACTTGCAGGCGCTCGAGCTCTCGGGCAAACCGATACGAATCGGACTGATCGGCTCGGGAATGATGGGGACTGACATCGTTACCCAGGTGCTGCAGATGAAGGGCATCGTGGTGGCGGCGATCGCCGATCTGAATATTCCCGCTGCAATCGCGGCGCTTGCGGAAGCCGGGCACGATCCGGATGCGCATCGCACGGTCAGCACCGCGAGCGCGCTGGAAGAGGCGATCCGCGGCAGGCGCATCGCAATCACCCAGGATTCGCACCTGGTGGTCAGTTGCGCGCTGATAGACGTGGTAGTGGACGCTACCGGCAAACCCGCCGTGGGTGCGGCCATCGGCTTGACCGCGATGGAACACGGCAAACATCTGGTCATGATGAATGTCGAGGCCGACGTCACGATAGGTGCTTACCTGAAACACGAGGCCGACCGATTGGGCGTCATTTATTCGCTCGGTGCCGGGGATGAGCCCAGTGCCGCCATCGAACTCATCAACTTCGTGTCGGCGCTCGGATACCCGGTCATCGCTGCCGGCAAGGGCAAGAACAACCCGCTCAATGTGGACGCCACGCCCGACGATTACGCTGAAGAAGCGCGTTCCAAAGGTCTCAATCCGCGCATGCTGGTGGAGTTTGTCGATGGCTCCAAGACCGCCGTTGAAATGTCGGCCATCGCCAACGCCACCGGGCTGGTGCCCGACGTCGCCGGCATGCACGGCCCGGCGGCGTTGCTGAAAGACATTCACAAGGTTCTGTGCCCGGTCGCCGACGGTGGCGTGCTCACGCGCAAGGGCGTGGTCGACTACACCGTCGGAAAGGACGTGGCGCCGGGGGTATTCGTGGTTGCCGAAATGGCCCATCCACGGCTGCGCGAACGGATGGACTACCTCAAGCTCGGCACCGGGCCGTACTACACGTTCTATCGCCCGTACCACCTGTGCAGCCTTGAGGTGCCGCTGACTTGCGCGCGCGCTGTTCTGTACAAGCGCGCCGACATGGCGCCCCTGCCCAAGCCGTCCGCCGAAGTCTGTGCCTTGGCAAAACGCGACCTGAAAACTGGCGACCGGCTCGATGCCATCGGCGAATACAGCTATCGGGCCTGGGCCATGGCGGCGGTCGAGGCGCGCGAGCTTGATGCCGTGCCCTGCGGCCTGGTCGAAGGCGGCACCGTCAGCCAGCCGATCCGCAAAGGCGAACTGCTGACCCGTGCCAACACCACGGTCGACAAGGACGCACGCATCGTCGAACTGCGCCGCCGCCAGGACCGCCTGGTCTACGGTTCGTAAAGAGCACTTATGAACGCGACCAGCAGGGATGGGTTGCCGCTGGTGTATGGGCGGCTCGACAAAGCCGCGCTGCACAAGGTGCTGCGCCAGATGATCCTGATACGGCAATTCGAGGAGTGCGCCGAACAGGCCTATATGCGTGGCCTGGTGCATGGGACGATGCATCTTTCCATTGGCCAGGAAGCCACTGCGGTCGGTGTCGGCATGGCACTGGAGCAAGGCGACTACATCACGTCCACGCACCGCGGCCACGGGCATTGCATCGCCAAGGGGGCCGAGCCCAAATATATGTTCGCCGAATTTTTTGGCAAAGACACCGGTTACTGCCGTGGACGCGGCGGCTCCATGCACATAGCGGACGTCGCCAGCGGCAACCTGGGTGCCAATGGCATTGTGGGCGGCGGCATTCCCATCGCCGTGGGTGCGGCGCTGGCGCTGAAACAGGAGCGCCGCCCGCAGGTAGTGGTGTGTTTTTTCGGCGACGGCGCCAATAACGAAGGCTCGTTCCACGAAAGCCTGAACATGGCCGCGATCTGGAAGTTGCCGGTTGTTTTCGTTTGCGAAAACAACCAGTACGGCATGTCCATGTCGGCGGAGCGTTCGACTGCCGTGAAAAGGGTGGCGACACGCGCGCTGGCCTACGACATGCCGGGACAAACCGTCGATGGCAACGTGTTTGCCGACGTAGCGCAAGCGGCCCTGGAAGCTGTCGGCCGGGCGCGTCGCGGCGACGGCCCTTCGCTGCTGGAATGCCTGACCTACCGCCACCGGGGCCACTCCAAGAGCGACCGCAACCGGTACAGGACCAAGGAGGAAATCGACGCCTGGATCGCGCGTGATCCGATCCAGCTGTTCCAACGCGACCTGATGGCCCACGGCCTGATCGGGCAACCGGAGGTGGATGCCCTGGTCAAAAGCGTGGAGCGCGAAATCGAGGACGCGATCGAGTTCGCCAAGGCCAGCCCTTCGCCGGATCCCGCCAGCCTGACCGACTTTGTCTACACCCACAAGCCGTCCGAGGTGCACAGTGGCCGCTGAGATCCGCGAGCTGAGTTATTCCCAAGCCATCCAGGAGGCGCTAGCGATCGCGATGGAGCGCGACGAACGCGTGTTCCTGATGGGCGAGGACATTGGCGTGTACGGCGGCGCCTTCCAGGTGACGGGTGACCTGCAGCAGCGGTTCGGCGAGGGTCGAGTGATCGACACGCCGATCTCCGAGCTTGCCGGCGCCGGAGTGGCGGTGGGCGCGGCCCTGCTCGGACGGCGACCGGTCTACGAGTTCCAGTTCTCGGACTTCGCCACGCTGGCAATGGAGCAGATCGTCAACCAGGCCGCGAAGATCCGTTTCATGCTCGGTGGCAAGGCCTCGGTCCCGCTGGTCATGCGATTTCCGTGTGGCTCCGGGACCGGCGCCGCTGCCCAGCACAGCCAGAGCCTGGAGGCCTGGTTCGCGCATGTGCCGGGTCTCAAGGTGGTGCAGCCTTCCACGCCGCACGATGCGAAGGGCATGCTGCTGGCGGCGATCGAAGATCCCGATCCGGTGATGTTCTTTGAGCACAAATTGCTCTACAAGACCAAAGGTCCGGTACCCGAGGGTTACTACACCGAGCCCTTGCACGAGGCGCGTATTCGCCGCGAAGGCAGTGATGTGACTATCGTGGCGACCGCCATCATGGTGCCCCGAGCACTTGAAGCGGCCGTAAAACTGGCGGAGGAGGGTATTTCGGCCGAAGTCATCGACTTGCGGTCCTTGCGTCCGATGGACAGCCGCACGCTGGTCGACAGTGTCAGCAAGACCACGCGCCTGGTCTGTGTCTACGAAGGCACCAAGCAGCTGGGCATAGGCGCCGAGGTCAGCGCGATGATTGCTGAAAGCGCGGCCTTCGACCGGCTCGACGCACCCATCATCCGCCTGGGTGGAGCGGACTGCCCGCTGCCCTATAACCCCGACCTCGAAAGAGCTGCGGTTCCGCAGGTTCCCGACATCGTGGCCGCCGCGCGCGCTTCGGTCCAGGGGAAGCGCTGAGCATGGCGGCTGAGGTCATTCTGCCGCGTGTGGACATGGACATGACCGAGGGCAAGATCGCGCTGTGGCATGTCGCCAATGGCGATACGGTTGCCAAAGGCCAGGTCATCTTCGAGATGGAAACCGACAAGGCGACGATGGAAGTCGAAGCGTCGGCCGACGGTGTGATCCATGGCATCGAACACAACGCGGGCCTTGCCGTGCCGGTAGGGCAGGTGGTTGCCTGGATATCGCATTCCGGGGAGTCCGCGCCGAGCGCTGCGGTGCCATCGGTTGCCGCGCCGCACTTGACGGCCCTTCCGCCTGCAGCGCGGGAGCCCATCGTGACGCACGCGGCCATTGCCGGCTCAACCGGAGCCGAGAATAAATTGCGAGCGACCCCGCTCGCCCGCAGCATCGCACGCGGACAAGGCATCGAACTGGGAACCATACAGGGTTCCGGCCCGGGCGGGCGTATATATGCAGGCGATCTGGCACACCTCGACGCGCCGACGCCGACGACGACGCCAACGGCGGCGGGCGACGCTAACGATTTGCACTTGCACTGGTTTGCCCGCCATGGCAGTACGCCGC
Source organism: Betaproteobacteria bacterium (assembly GCA_025360705.1). Lineage (GTDB taxonomy): Bacteria > Pseudomonadota > Gammaproteobacteria > Burkholderiales > Burkholderiaceae_C > CAISIP01. The sequence continues at coordinate 5,481 of JANYBQ010000653.1, forward strand.
TGGTCATGTTGCACGGCTTTGCGTCCGATCTCGGCTCATGGCGCCCGCTGGTCGGCCAACTGGCCGGCGTCTCGGCGCTGGGCATCGACCTGCCGGGCCACGGCAAGTCGGCGCGTATCGCAGCGCACAACTTCGGCGAGCTGGCGCGTGTGGTGGTGGCCCGGCTCGATGCGGAAGGTATTGGGCAAGTGCATCTGCTCGGGCATTCAATGGGCGGCGCTGCCGCGCTTTCCATGGTGGGCTTGCTCAAAAGTCGCCTGCGTTCCCTGACCTTGCTGGCACCGGCGGGTTTCGGTGCCGAAATCAATGGCGCATTCATTCACGGCCTTCTTCGCGCAACCCGAGAGGAAAGCCTGCGGCCATGGCTGGCGCAGCTGTTCGGCAGCGCGGCAGGGCTCAGCGCTTCGTTTGTAGCCACCACGTTGCAGCAATTGCGCTCCCAGGAAAAACGGGAAACACTGCAAGCCATGGCAGATATGTTTTTTCCCGACGGGACACAGGCCGAGTGTTTGAGTGACCGTCTGGCGGGGCTGGAACAGCCGGTCAAGATCGTCTGGGGAACGCTGGACCGCGTCATAGCGCGACCCACGACCCTGGATTTGCCGGGCAACGTCGCGCTGCATACTTTTCCCGGTGTAGGCCACTTGCCGCAAGTCGAAGCCGTTTCTCTGTTATCCGCGCTGGTACGGCAGCAAATCGCCGCGGCGAGTTCCAGCGGGCAGTGACGAGCGCCATGCCATGCGTATTCTTGTAAGCAACGACGACGGCCATTTTTCCCCGGGTATCGCGGCGCTGGAGCTTGCTGCCCGCACTCTGAGCGATGACGTGTGGGTGGTAGCGCCGGATCGCAAGCGCAGCAGCATGGGCCACAGCCTGTCGCTGCACAACGACTTCACCGTGACGCGACTGGACTCGCGGCGCTACATATGCTCGGGCACGCCGGTTGACGGCGTCATCGCCGCGCTGGCGTGGTTGCTCAAGGACTCGGCCCCACCCGACCTGGTGTTGGCGGGCATCAACGATGGCCGCAACATCGGCGAAGACATTGCTTATTCGGGAACCATGGCAATCGCGCGCGAAGCCAGCTTCTGGGGCATTCCGGCAGTTGCGTTCTCAGGGCAAAAAAATATCGATTTCCAAGCACCTGCTACCAAAGACTGGCTCTCAGGGATGGTGCGCGGGCTTGGGAACAACCTATCCACTTGGCATAAACCCGACCATTGGCTCAGTATCAACCTGCCCACTACCGTGCCTGCGCCGATTCGGTATGCAGTGCCCGGCCGCGCGAAAATAGCGGCGACTATTGAGGCCATTGTGGAGGAGGATGACGGCCACGCGGGTGTCACGAAGCTGCGTTATTCTGGTGGCCGCCATATCCAGGTCGAAACTGACGACGAACTGTCCCGGCTGGAGGCTGGATATGGAACGATTTATCGTCTGTGCTGGAACAATTCCGCAAGGGTGGAAGATTCGCTGCTGGATCTCATTAACCTGCCATCGCCTTCACCAGCCCGCAGCACGACCGGTTACAAGGATAAATTGCCATGAATCCTCTTGATTTGCCGCTCAAGGTTCTGCGCAGCCTGCCCAGCCCACTGGCATTTCCATTGGCGCTTAAGGATTTCTCCGAGGGCCTGCGCGCGCGCCTGGAAACCGCCGCTATTCCAGTCCCGCAATGGCAGCCGACCTACGTGGATGACAGCCAGGTGAGCGGCATCCAGATCGGCGAGGTCAGCGCCGACACGGCCATCGTCTGGGCGCGCTTACCGTACGCGGCGGATGTCGAGGTGGCGTGGAGTTCCGACGGGCTCGAAGGTCACTGGCATGTCGCGCACGCCCCGCAGGCGCTTGAAGTGACCGACTACACTACCCGCGTCCAATTGTCGGGGCTGCCGCCGGATGCAACCGTGCTTTTGACGGTCACCGCGCTGGGCCTCGAAGCAGCGCACGCCGAACGCTGGATTCGCAGTTCGGTTTTCCGCTCGGCGCCGGCGACGCCCCGCGCGATTCGGTTTGCCTGGTCGGCGGACGTCAACGGCCAGGGTTTCGGCATCAACCCGGAGTTCGGCGGACTGCGCATTTTCGAGACCATGCGACAACGCGACCTGGATTTTTTCGTGCATTGCGGCGACACGATTTACGCCGATCATCCATTGCAGCCACGTGTCGAGGACGAACGCGGGCGCGGTTGGAGCAACGTCGTGACACTCGCCAAATCGAAGGTCGCCGAGTCGATCGGCGAGTACCGCGGCAACTTTCGCTACAACTGGCTCGACCCTTCTTTTGCCCGTTTTTGCGCCGAGGTGCCGCAGGTCATCATGTGGGACGACCACGAGGTGGTCAACAACTGGTCGCCCTCGTTGAATCTGGCGCGCGACAAGCGCTACAAGTCCAAGGACCTGAAGCTGCTGGCGGCCACGGCGGCCCGCGCATTCCGCGAATACTCACCGATTCCGCTCGAAGGTTTCGACGGCGCGGGCATTCTTTACCGGCAGATTCGGTATGGCCCGCTGCTCGACGTGTTCGTGCTGGACATGCAGACACATCGCGGCCCCAACTCGCAGAACCTGCAGACCGAAAGCGGTCCCGACACCGCGTTTCTCGGCGCTGCGCAGGTTGCGTGGCTGGAGCAGGCGCTGCTGGCGTCCACGGCGCGGTGGAAAGTAATCGCCGCCGGCATGCCGCTGGGTGTCAATGTCGCGGACGGCCACGACAACGATGGCTGTGTGAAGTGGCAGGGCGTCGCCAACGGCGACGACGGTCCACCCAAGGGACGGGAAATCGAACTGGCCGGCCTGCTGTCGTTCATGAAGGCGCATGCCATCCGCAACACGGTCTGGTTGTGCGCCGACGTGCATTACACGGCCGCCCATTATTTCGACCCCGAACTCGCCGCTTTCAAGGACTTCCTGCCGTTCTGGGAATTCGTTTCCGGGCCGCTCAATGCCGGGTCCTACGGTCCGTTCAATCCAGACGGCACTTTTGGAACCCAGGTTCGGTATTCCCGCGCATCGCCGGTTCGTGCTGCCAGTCCGGCGGCCGGTTACCAGTTCTACGGGGAAGTGGAAATCGACCCCGTGTCAACGTGCATGACGGTCAAGCTGTGCGACATTGACGGTGTAGTCCTGCACGCAGAGGTCATCCAGGCGCAGTAACCGCCTGGCGGTTTCGCAAGCTTCCGGCACTCACAATTCAATAGGAGACAAACCCATGCAACGCCGTTCCCTGATTCAAGCCGCCAGCGGGCTGGCCGCTCTGGCTGCCGTCGCACCGCTTCGCGCGCAGTCGACCGCTCCCATCAAAATCATCGTTCCATTCGCGCCCGGGGCTGGCAGCGATGCCATGGCGCGTTTTATTGGCTCGGAACTCGGCAAAACGCTGGGTCGCCAATTTGTGATCGACAACCGGACCGGGGCCGGTGGTGCGGTGGGGGCCGATCTGGTCGCCAAAAGCCCACCCGACGGGCAGACGCTTTTGTTCATCGCTTCGCCGTTCACCACCGTGGCGGCAACCGACGGCGCGCCGCACTACGACCCGGCCCAGTTCGCACCGGTTGGCATCATGGGCGCGGGCCCCTTGCTGTTCGCGTCGCACCCCAGCTTGCCGGGTAACGACCTGCGGGAAGCCATCGCCCACATCGCGAAAAACCCGGGCAAATACAACTACGGTTCGGCCGGTAACGGCAGCATCAACCACCTGGTGGTCGAATTGCTCAAACAGCGCACAGGAACCTCGATCGTTCACATTCCTTATCGCGGCATAGCCGGGGCGACGACTGACCTGATTGCGGGCCAGATCCAGCTCATCACCGGCAGCGTGCCGGCGCTGATGCCGTTCATCAAGGACGGCAAGATCAAGGCGCTGGCGTTGACCTCACGCGGTCGCGCGGCCAGTGTTCCCGGCGTGCCGGGCATGGAGGAACTCGGGTTCAGCGATTTCGATGTCAACAATTATTGGGGCTTGATGGCGCCGCCCGGAACGCCAGCGGCCATCACCAATGTGCTGAATGCCGAGATCAACAAATTGATCGCGCAGCCGGCGGTAGCGGCCCGGCTGCGCCAGGATGCTACCGAACCCACGCCAATGGATGGGCCGGCGATTCTGGCTTTCCTGACGGCCGACGTGGCCCGCTGGCGCGGGCTGATCAAAACAGCCAACTTGAATGTGATCTGAAAGGACGAGTGCGCGGCTGGTATGTCCGGTACGGAGCATTCCGCATGTCCGCAACCTGCCAGCCGCGCGGCTCACAGTTCCGTGCGGGACCGGGCCAGTGCCCGTTGCATGGCGGGTCGGCTTTCAATCAGCGACGGCGACTGCCAGACGGGTTGCAAGCCGCACATCTGATCCAAAAATGCAATCGCGGTTTTCGAATCTTCCGTCACGTTTTCGAGGAAGCTGGACCAGTACGGCCCCTTTGTGTCGACCAGGTCCGTCGGCAAAGCGGGGGCGCCGGCCTGGATCCGGAAGGCCTGCAGCAGCGTCAGGACAAAGCCAGTGAGCAAGGTCTCCCCGCGCCGCGTGTGGGCAGGGGTATCGGGCGCCGCGTGTGCGAGGCTCACTTCGACCAGTACGGCCGGCTGCGCCGCCAGCAGGTTTTGCAGCAGCAGCCCGGAAATGAAGTGCAAAAAATCGATGCGATCCAGCGTCTCGTAGGGGGCGCAGACCTCTACCGATTGCGCCCAATCGAAGAACGCCTTGGCGAGCACGTCGCGGTCGACGCGAAACGCACCCGGGTCGCTGGCCAGATTGTCATCCAGCGCGGCTTGAAAAGCCCCGCTAAACCAGCTCCAGCTCTGCACTTCGCGCAGTAACTGCGTGTCCGACGCCCAGGTCCGGGCAAGGTCGTTGAGGATCAACATGCCAGCCACTACGCGCCAGTCAGCGCGCACCGCGCACGCGTCGTATCTCGTCGAGGATCAGCGCCGCCGCTCCCACAGTGATTGCGCTGTCGGCCACATTGAATGAGGGGAAGTACCAGCCCGCGTAGTGGAATTGCAAAAAGTCCACTACGTATCCATAAGCCACCCGGTCAATCACGTTGCCGAGCGCTCCGCCCAGGATGCAGGCAAGCGCAAATGAAAATATTTTTTGGCCGGCGTGGGACTTCAACATCCACAGGATGAACATCGCTGCGACTATGCCGATGGCGGTGAAGAGCCAGCGCTGCCAGCCAGCTGCGCCGGCCAGGAAAGAAAACGCCGCCCCCACGTTATGGACCCGTACCACGTTGAAGAAGCTGGTGACGGCGGTGGCATCGCCAAGCTTGTAGTAACCCACGACCAGCACTTTGGTGAACTGGTCGGCGATCAGGATCGTCAGCGACAGCCCGAGCCAGGGCAACAGACCTCCGGAAGAGCGAATAGTCTTTGCCATTACGCGAACTTTCGCTCTTCGCCAACACCGAACAGGTTGCTCGTGCAGCGGCCGCAGATCGACGGGTGCGCGGGGTCGGCACCCACGTCGTCGAACGAATTTTTGTTGCCCGACGATCTCTCGCCACTCGATGGCTCCAGCGACGATATTTTCTCCGTCGCGGCCGGTGATTCGGGTAAATCGAAGAAGCCGAAATCCGGTTCGGACAGCGATGTTCGCCTCGAAAAAACCGGTGCGGTCGACAACGACGACAGTTCCGAACTGAACATGCTGACCGAGGAAATTTCGCTCGATCTGAGCGGTCCGGGCAGTAGTGCGATCTTGCGTTCGGGTGGCAGTGGAGCGAGACTCGGCGTTCCGAAGTCCGGGCCGAATCTTTCGGGGCCGGCTTCATCGACCAAAATTCCCGGTCCGCCCGCTTCCAACGATCTCATGGGCGGCGATAGCAGTAGCGAATTCGAACTGAGCCTCGATGCCGACAGCGATTCGTTCGAGTTGCAACTCAACGACGATGCCAGCGAGGAAATCGACCTGGGTGGCTCGGTCGAGCGCGCCGTGCCGGGTCGTAAAGGACAGAGCGGCATCAACCTCGGCAAGCCCGCCGACAGTGGCGTGTCGCTGGAAAAAACCGACGACGAAGATTCGGACGATTTCGAGTTGTCGCTCGATCCCGAACCCGAGACGCCATCGTCGCGTAAGTTGGCCGGCCCGAAGAGCGTGAAGGTTCCGCAACAGCAATCGTCCGATTCGGATAGCGAATTTGAACTGACGCTCGACGACTCCAGTGAGTCGAGTCTCGAAGGTGCCGCGCTAGGCGAAGCCGGCGAGGAGTCCAAGGGCGATATTTTCGAGACGGACTTCGAGATTCCCCCG
>JANYBQ010000670.1 GCA_025360705.1 Betaproteobacteria bacterium
TTCGGCGTCCATGCGCCTGCGCGCTCGGGGTGTATCGGCCTTGGGGGTACGGGCTTCGTCCACGATGGCGCCCGCACAGTCGCCGTAGACTCCGCTGGTCGAGCCGTACACCATCGCTGCCGGCACGCAGCGACGCCGCAATGTGGCGGCCAGCCCACGGGTGCGCGAGTCGACCCAACCGTCACCCGGCGGCGGCGCCAGGTGCACGACATGGGTCGCAATGCCGGCGAGGCGGCGCAGCGAGTCGGGCTGGTCCAGATCGCCTAACAGAGGCTTGATGCCGCGGGCACGTAATTCGTCCACCCGGCCGGCACTGGAAGTCAGCGCCATCAATTGCACCCGGGCGTTCAATCGCATGGCCACACGCAGGCCAATGTCTCCGCAACCCACGATCAGGACACGTGGGCGCCGAAAACGTGCCGGCAAGGCTCCTAGCGGGTTTTGGTTTGAAGGCAAAATCGGGGTTGCGGGATATGACAGCCCTTAGGATACCGAAAAGATGACATTCCAGATTTCCATTCAACCGAGCGGCCGCACCTTCGCCGTCGAGCCCGGCGAAGCCATGCTGAGCGCTGGCATTCGCCAGGGTATCGGCCTGCCTTATGGCTGCAAGGACGGTGCCTGCGGATCGTGCAAATGCCGGAAGCTGGAAGGAACTGTTGTACACGGCACGCACCAAAGCAAGGCGCTAAGCGACCAGGAAGAAGCAAATGGTTTCGTGCTGACCTGCTGCGGTTTTCCGCACAGCGATGTGGTGCTCGAATCGCGCCAGGTGACCGAAGCCGGGGCCTTCGCGATTCGCAAGATGCCGTCGCGCGTGATGGCACTCGAGCGTATGTCGCACGACGTAATGGCAATCAAACTCCAACTACCCGCGAACGACTCCTTCGCGTACCACGCAGGCCAGTATGTCGAGTTCATCCTGCGTGACGGCGCGCGGCGTAGCTACTCGATGGCCAATGCGCCGCACAACGGTCCAGCGGTGGAACTGCACATCCGGCACATGCCCGGCGGCAAGTTCACCGACCATGTTTTCGGCGTCATGAAAGAAAAGGAAATCCAGCGCATCGAAGGTCCGTTCGGCAGTTTTTACCTGCGCGAAAATTCCGATAAGCCGATGGTGTTACTCGCATCGGGTACCGGCTTTGCGCCTATCAAAGCGCTGCTCGAACACATGCAGTTCCAGGGCATCACGCGAGCTGCCACCTTGTATTGGGGCGGACGGCGGCCGGAAGACTTGTACATGGACGCATGGGTCCAGGCACGGCTGCTCGACATGCCCAACCTGACGTACGTGCCGGTTATTTCCAACGCCACGCCGGAAGACGCGTGGACTGGCCGCACCGGTTTTGTCCATCGCGCCGTGCTGGAAGATTTGCCCGATTTGTCGGGTTATCAGGTCTATGCCTGCGGTGCGCCCATCGTGATCGACGCGGCGCGCAAGGACTACAGCGAACTGGCGGGCCTGCCGGAAGAAGAGTTTTACGCCGACTCGTTCATCACCGAGGCCGACAAGGCAGCATCATGAAAAACCGGCCACACGATACAGGCCGGCGCAGGCTGACGATGCGACTGGCGATAGCTGGCGCGCTGGTTCTCGGGTGCGCCGGCGCGATGGCCCAGGCGTTCCCGTCCAAACCGATACGCTGGATTGTGGTGGCGCCGGCCGGGTCGTCGCTGGACGTGATCGCGCGCTCGATGCAGGACAAGCTCAGGGACTTGCTCGGCCAGCCCGTCGTGATTGAAAATCGCCCCGCTGCCGGAGGTACCCAAGGCACCAACGAAGTCGCCAAAAGCGCACCCGATGGCCATACCTGGGCGCTGTCGTACAACGGACCGCTGGCCTATGCGCCTTTCCTGTACAGCAAGCTGCCCTACAACCCCGCGCGTGACCTGCAGCCGGTGGTATTGACCACCTCTCAACCGAATCTGATCGCGGTCAACGCGAACTTTCCGGCCAATACGATGAAGGAACTGGTCGAAGTGCTCAAGGCCAGCCCGGGCAAATACAACTATGCATCGGTCGGAAACGGCAGTTCGTCCCACCTGACAATGGAATACCTGAAGGCGCTGACCGGGACTTACGCGGTACACATCCCGTTCAACGGCGGACCGCCGGCCGTGATGTCCACGGTCAGTGGCGACACGCAAATTCTGGCCACCGTGCCGACCGTCATCACGCCCCAGATCGGCGCCGGCCGAATGAAGGCGATTGCGGTCACCGGACTGCAGCGTTACGGGCTCACGCCCAGCGTACCAACGGTAGCCGAGAGCGGTGTCAAGGAATTGCAAACTTTTGAAGCGATCGCCTGGAACGGCGTGTTGGTCGCAGCCGGCACGCCCCGGCCGATCGTGGATCGCATCAATGCGGCCATCAACGCCGCCATGAACGACCCGCAAGTCAGGGAGCGGTTCAAGGTCGCCGGGCTGGACGCGGCCGGCGGCACGCCGGAGCAGTTCGCCAAGCTGATGGCGGATGAGGCCACCAAGTGGGCCCCGGTGATAAAACGCACCGGCGCCAAGCTGGATTAGAAGGCCGTGAATCTTTTTGCCGCGCGGCCCCGGTCGGCGCGTGCGTTACTCACTATGACTGGCATGAAAACCAAATCCATTTTCATTTTGATGGCTGCGTTCGCTCTTTGGCCACCTGGCGCCTCGGCCCAGTCCCGGCCGATACGCATCATCGTGCCGTATGCGGCCGGTGGTCCGATCGACGCGACCGCGCGCGTGCTGGCTGAACGGGTCAGGGACACATTGGGTCCGGTCATCGTCGACAACAAGCCCGGCGGCGGCGGCAATATCGGCGTCGATCTGATTGCCAAGGCGCCGCCCGACGGATTGACGATCGGCATTTCCGCGCTGGCCACACACGCCATCAATCCATGGCTGTACAACAAGATGCCGTTCAACGCCGCGACCGACTTTGCGCCGATCACCCAGATGGTGCGCGTCCCCAACGTGCTGGTGCTCAACACCGACACCGCGAATCGCCTGGGAATAAATAGCCTCGCGGACCTGATCAAGTACGCCAAGGCCAACCCTGGCAAGCTTAACTACGGCTCCGGTGGCAACGGTAGCGGCGGACATCTTGCAGGCGAAATGTTCAAGACGCAGGCCGGCATATTTGCCGTGCATATTCCTTACAACGGCGGTAGCCCGGCGCAGTTGGCGCTGTTGTCGGGTCAGGTGGATTTCAACTTCGACAACCTGGCCACGGCGGCTGCCAACATCAAGGCCGGCAAACTCAGAGCGCTGGCCGTCACCACGGCGCAGCGCAGCCCGGCACTGCCCGACGTTCCCGCGGTCAGCGAGACGCTCAGCGGTTTTTCGGTGGACACTTGGTGGGGCCTGGTGGCGCCGGCGGCCACACCTAAAGACATACTCGCCAAACTCAACCAGGCTTTTGTGGCGGCCCTCAACAGCCCGGAGGTCAAGACCCGATTCGCCGTGCTGCTGGCCGAACCCGTACCCACCACATCCGAGCAATTCGGGACGTTCATGAAAGACGAGTTGGCGAAGTACGAAAAAGTAGTGAAAGCGTCGGGCGCCAAGGTGGATTGATGCCCACCGAATGAGAGGCCGACCTCAGAGCGTGAGAGGCAATCCAATGCGCCCGCGCCGGGGTTGCCAAGGGTGCTGGGGTAGGCGCGACGCGCGAGCCTTGGCCGGTGCCTTGGCAAGTGGCGCAACACCCCCCAGCGCCCTTGGGTACCCCGGCCCTACGGGTGAGGTCCCTCACGCGGGTGCATTGGATTGCCTCTCACGCTCTCAGCTCAGGGTCCGCGCCAAAAACGACAATTCGATGCGGTTGCGCCCATCTTCCCGCGTATAACGAAACTCGTCCGCCAACCGATACACCATCAAAAGCCCCAGGCCGCCGGCCCGCCGCTGTTCGAGGGGACTGCCGGTTCGCTGCAATGCGGTGCGGATTTCCGACAAGGGATCGAACTCGGCAAAGGCGTCCTCGAAACGCAACTTCAACGCGTCTGGACTGGCCGCGACGGCGAGCCAGATCGACGCCTGTTCGGACTGTGCGGTATTGCCATGAATAACGCTATTGGTCAGCAGTTCTTCCAGTGCGGTTTCAGCGCGCAAGGCAATAGCGGGCGGGGTATCGGGAGCCGCGGATTGGACATGCGTCAGCACCGGGTCCAGCGACTCCATTCGCGCAGGGAAGCTGTATAGTGGTCCGGCATTCATCAACGGTGGATTAGAACAGTCAAAAGGGGGTAAATCAAATGGGAAACTGGAAACACGCGGCATTGGCGTGCGGCATCGCATTCGCGGGCCATGCCGCCTGGGCGGCCGAAGAAGCAGGCGTCGTCAAGACCAGCAAAGGCAACGTAGCCATAGAGCGCGGCGGCCAACAGGTTGGCGCTCCGGTTGGCACCCGCATATTTTCTAGCGACCGGATCGTGACGGGTGCCGACGGTTCTGTCGGCATCACCCTGCATGACAACACGATTTTATCGGCGGGACCCAACTCGGTTGTGGACCTCAACAAGTTCGCGTTCAACAGCACCACCCATACTGGCGCGATCGACGCGACTGTCAAACGCGGCACCTTGTCGGTTATCTCGGGCAAGATCGCCAAAGCCAGCCCCGAGGCGGTGAGTTTTACCGCGCCAGGCATGACACTGGGGGTACGTGGCACCAGTTTCGTCATCGACGCCGGCCTGTAGGAGCTTTCATGGGTGCGATTGCCGCCGGCATCATCGGCCTTGCATTTTTGATCATGAACTGGCAGCCCGGCAGCCGGGTGGTGCTGTTGCCCGATTCAAATGGAAAAACCGGTGCTGTCATCGTCAAGACCGACACCAGTCAACAACTCTTGTCCACTGCTTATGGCAGTGCCAGCGTAAACACCAAAGGCGTTATTACCCTGCAGGCAGAAGACGCCGCGAAAGTGACGCAACGTTATGCCTCCACGCTGGATGCCCGGCCCCAACCGCCGGTGTCGTTCATCCTGTATTTCGAATTCGGTTCGGCGGCGGATATTGTCCCGGCCTTCAACCCGGTGCTGGCCCAGTTGCTGGCTGCACTACCGACATATCCTGCGCCCGAAATTACTGTCATCGGGCATACCGACAGGGTCGGGTCGCTTGAATCCAATGATCGGTTGTCGCTTCAGCGCGCGCAAACGGTGCGCGACCTGATCGTGCAAGCCGGCATCCCATCGGACATCATCGGCGTAAGCGGCCGCGGCGAGCGCGAGCCCGTGGTAGCTACCGATGACGAAGTTCCCGAAGAGAAAAACCGCCGGGTTGAGATCAACCTGCGCTGACCGGTTGGCTGTTAGCCGGCGGGTGCCTTTTCTCGCGGCGCTTACCGCTGTCCCGCGGGCGGACCGATCCAATGCAAAACAAGCACCGCAAGGTCGTCCGATGCTTCGGCGCCCGCGACAAAAATGCCCACATCCGTACGCACCTGCTGCGTGATGGTCTCCGCCGACGCTCCAGCTCCCAGTCCCGTCAGTGCAACGCGCAGGCGTGCGCTGCCGTAAAGCTCCCCTGCTCCGTTGGTGGCTTCGGTAATGCCGTCCGTGACCATGCACAGGCGGTCGCCCGCATGCAGTTGAATCCGGCTCACGCTGTAGGCGAAATCTTCCACCACGCACAGCGGCGGGCCGCCACCGACGGCATCCGTGGAAATCTGCTCCAGCGCGCCATCCACACCCAGACGCCACGGTGCGTCATGTCCCGCATTGACCAACTCCAGTTCACCGCTGTCCACATTGAGCACCCCCAACAGCAACGTGACGAAAAGCGTCTCGACATTCTCACGCGACAAGTCTGCATTGGCGGCAGAAACTATTTCGGCCGGGCCGCCGGATAGACGGCTGGCGAAGCTGCGCGTCAGCGCCTTGGTAACCGCCATGAACAGGCTGGCAGGCACCCCCTTACCCGACACATCGCCAATCAGGAAATACAGGCGACACGCGTCGATCATGAAGAAGTCGTACAGATCGCCGCCGACTTCACGCGCGGGTTCTATCAAAGCATCGATCGCAAATCGCTTTTCGCCGGGAAACGCACGTTTTGCATTCGGCAGTGACCCCAACTGGATCCGGCGCGCCACTTCCATTTCACCGGCAAACCGCGCCGCCTCTTCGCGCAAATGCTGCCGCTCGGTCGCAAGGCGCCGGTTATCGAGTTCGACTTCCAGTGTGGAACTCGATACCAGGCTGGCAAGCAGGCCCGCGAAAGCTACCGACATGCTGGCTCCGTCGAACAACCAGCCGTTACCCCAAAACAGCCAGAAGCCCGACAGCAGCAAAAAAACTCCTACCCCTGTCACCCACCAGCCAACGTGGCTGGGCCGACGCCTTGCAGCACCCAGTGGTCGCGCCCGCGATTTGGGCACGATCCATATCATCGCGACCCCGATCCCCAGCAACAAGCCCAGCTCGACCCACTTCATCCACCACGGGCGCAGCAAAAAACGTCCATCCAGCATGCTCTCCAACACCTGCGCCTGGATTTCAATGCCGGGTACCTGCTCACCCAGCGGCGTCGCGCGCCGGTCGTTGAGCCCTATACCGGTCAACCCGATCAACACCAGCTTGCTGGTCAGTGCGTCACCCGGGGTCTTGCCGTTCAGCAGGTCCACCGCGGAAATATTGCGGTCTTCCCCTTGGGCCTGTCGCGCAAAGTGCAGCCAGATATCACCCCTGGACTGGGTGGCGACATCAAGGTCGGCAACCCCGACCGAACGCACGCCATGCCCATCCACGTTCACTTCTATCGCGGTGCTGGCGCTCGCCACCCGCAACATTTCCATCGACAGCGAGGGCACAACCAGCTCGCCCACCGCGCTCACCAGGGGTATGCGACGCACCACCGTCTCTTCTTCTATCGACACCAGCGCCTGGCCGCGTGCAGCGGCCTGCAATTGCGGGAGGCTGGCCAGCACAAACGGGAAGCGCTGCAGGTAAGGCAGGGCATCCCCGCCCAGCACCGTGACCGGAAATATACGCAGGCCGTCGCTAGTGCTCAAAGTCGCGAAATCGAACCCAGCCGCTGCAAGCACCGTGGGTGCGGATTCCAACGCCTTCGACAGACGCACATCGTAGCTCGGCAGCTCCGTCAGTTGTTTCGCCAGGAAGCCGTTTTCCACTCCCAGGCGCTTGGCCACTTGTTCGGGCGACGTCTGATCCGGCTCAGGGAGGTAGATGTCCAGACCAATCGCGACCGGCTGGTAGGCCGCAACGGCATCGATCAATACCGCCAGCTTGTTGCGTGGCCAGGGCCACTGCCCTTCCCGCTTGAGGCTTTTTTCGTCGATTACGACAATGGCGACTTTTTGCTCATGGCGCACGCGTGGGAAAACACGTTGATAGCCATCGAAAAGTAGTTGCCGAATCGCCGCGACCGGCGCGGATAAGGTTTGGACGACGCGCCCCGTAAAACCGCTGGCGGCCAGTGTTTGCGCCGGGACCTCACCCAGGAGCACGATGGCTGCATAAAAAAGCAGGAAGGCAAGCGCCGCGACACGCCCGCGCTGGTAAAGGAATAGGTTGCCGAACAGGCCGGCCCAGCGGCTCACAAGGTCAACTCAAGACCGTCCCAAGCGGACAACACCTCCAGCGCATTTCCATCGCGGGTAATCTGCTCGAAGCGCTGTGTTTCCTGCAGCACCCGCGCGATTTGCGCGTCATCGTAGGCCGGCTCGTGGTGGAACATCACCAACTTGCGGACATGCGCCGCCTGGCACAACTCCACCCCCACGATATTGCTGGAATGGCCCCAATCGGCCTTGACCGAAATCGAATCCGCGAGCGAATACATCGCGTCGAAAATCACTACGTCGGCGCCTTCGAAAAAGCGGATGAAACCGGTGCGTTCGGCTTCGTCTTCAACCCGATGTTCGGAGTCGGTTGTGTACACCAGACGCTTGCCATCGCGTTCGAACCTCCAACCGTAAGAGTCGCCGGCGTGGCGTTGCAGGTGAGCCGTAACCCGGGTGCCCGCGATGTCTACGGGCTTACCGGGAGTCATGACGTCGAATTCGATGTTGGCGGAGAAATAGTCGAAGCGCACCGGAAATGAAGGTTCTGCCTGCTGGCGACGCAACGCGAATTCAACGTGCGGGTGGCAGCTGTGAATCACGATCCGGTTGCCCGGGATGTATACCGGCGTGAAAAACGGCAACCCCATGATGTGGTCCCAATGCAGATGGGACATGAACACATGGTAGGTCTGGGGCACGCCGGGGCCAAAGCGCTCCAGCATGTTCTGGCCGAGTGGACGCACGCCCGTGCCCAGATCGAGGATAAAGTGCTCCGGCCCGCCGGTATCAATCTGCACACAACTGGAATGGCCTCCAAACGTGCCGGCGATATCAAAGCCCAAGCCGTCCACGTAGGCTTCCACTTCGCCCGGCGCATCGAAGCTGCGACCGCGCGCGCCGCGCAGCGCGGCCAGCAGTTTGACGCGAATATCCGGCGCGGTGAGCGACACCGGAATTGAACCCCGCGTGCCCCAGAACTTGACCTTCATGGCGCGTGTGCGTTCGGTGTCATATCGGCGGCAGCGGCAGCGACATCCGGGAACACCTTGAGCACCAGATTGAAGTGGCTGACCTGGAACACTTCGGCGACGATCGGCGTCAGGGCGGCAATCGCTATCCGGCCCTGCTGCGCCTTGGCCTGCTTGGCCGCCAGCAGCAAGACACGTAGCCCCACGCTGCTGATGTAGGACACATTCCCGAAGTCGAGCACCATTGGCGGACCGGACAGCGTGCAGTCCACCAAGTGTGGCGCCAGCGCGGTCTCGAACACCTTGGCATGCGCGTGATCGAGTCGTCCTTGCACCTGCAGGATACGTACCAAGCCCAAGTTACTGGATAAGAGTTCCACGTAGATCCCGCGACGATAAACAGGGCCACCAGTATAGCCACGGCCGGTCGGGATATAGTTCTCGCTCCATCATCCAAATTGCCGCACGCCACCATGAAAACAAAAGCTGCCGTCGCCTGGAAATCCGGCGCCCCCCTGACTATTGAAACGGTTGACCTGGACGGTCCGAAATTTGGCGAAGTGTTGGTCGAAATCAAGGCTACCGGCATTTGCCATACCGATTACTACACCTTGTCCGGCGCCGACCCGGAAGGCCTTTTCCCCGCCATCCTTGGACACGAAGGCGCCGGTGTGGTGGTCGACGTGGGGCCTGGTGTCACGGGCCTGCGCAAAGGCGATCACGTTATCCCTCTGTACACGCCAGAGTGTCGGCACTGCAAGTTCTGCCTGTCTCGCAAAACCAATTTATGCCAGCAAATCCGCAGCACGCAGGGCAAAGGTCTGATGCCCGACGCCAGCAGCCGCTTCAGCCTGGATGGCAAGCCCATCCTTCACTACATGGGAACTTCGACTTTCAGCAACTACACCGTTGTGCCCGAGATCGCACTGGCGAAAATTCGCGAGGACGCGCCATTCGACAAGGTGTGTTACATCGGCTGCGGCGTAACCACCGGCATTGGCGCCGTGCTGTTCACCGCCAAGGTGGAAGCCGCGGCGAATGTGGTGGTGTTCGGTCTAGGAGGTATTGGTCTGAATGTGATTCAGGGCGCCAGGATGGTTGGCGCCGACAAGATCATCGGGGTGGACCTGAACCCGGCGCGGGAGCGGATGGCGCGCAAGTTCGGCATGACGCATTTCATCAATCCAAAGGAACTCGAAGCGGCTGGCGAAAGTGTCGTGGACCGGATCGTGCAACTGACCGATGGCGGCGCCGATTACAGCTTTGAATGTATCGGCAACACCAAGGTGATGCGGCAGGCGTTGGAGTGCACGCATAAAGGCTGGGGCCGCAGCATCATTATTGGGGTGGCCGAAGCTGGCGCCGAGATCAGCACGCGGCCGTTTCAACTCGTCACGGGACGCAAGTGGGAAGGTTCAGCCTTCGGCGGAGCCCGTGGGCGCACCGACGTGCCGCGGATCGTGGACTGGTACATGGAAGGAAAGATCAATATCGACGACCTGATCACCCACACCATGCCGCTGGAAGACATCAACAAGGGCTTTGACCTGATGAAAAGCGGCGAGTCGATTCGCGGCGTTGTGTTGTATTGAAAGTCGGTACCAGGGACCGCGGGTCCGTCGGACGGTGTTTCGCGCTTTTTCCCTGAAAACCGGTTAATGGCCGATTAATGCGCCGTGCGCTGCGGGCCTGGACCACGCCCGGCGATATGCCGGAAGGTGATACGCCCCTTGCTCAAGTCATATGGAGACAATTCGATCGACACCTTGTCGCCGGCGATGATACGGATATGGTGCTTGCGCATTTTGCCGCCGGTGTAAGCCACCAACTGATGCCCATTGTCCAGTGTCACGCGAAAGCGCGAATCGGGCAACACCTCAGTGATGAGCCCACTCATTTCAATCAGTTCTTCTTTGGCCATGGCCAATTCTCCAGTGGGGTTCAATAGCCAGGATGGACGACAGCCTTCTGACGTATCTGCCTGTGCGTCGCGGCGAACTGGGCATTCGCCTTGCAAAGACAACGGAGTGGCCGCACAACACGGATACAGATTTGTTCCATGCGGGGCCAGTCACCTAGACTGCAACCGGCCTGCTAACCCACCATTATATCGCCCGCATGCCCGCACCCTGCTGCGGGCATGACACTTCGGGCAAATTCAAAAGTTTATCCACGCGCCTGATCCGACCCGGCTCATCCCTGGCTGACAAGCCCGCACCGGCGACCACAAGCACAGCAACAGGACCGGACCTCTCTGAGCCCGGATCGACATGGAGATGAATTCGGAAATAATCAACACGCCGCCGCGCTCGGCTGCAACAGTTGTCATGTTGCGCGATACCGATGCCGGGATGGAAGTGTTCCTGCTCAAGCGCCATGGCCTGTCGAACGTGCTAGGTGGCGCCTACGTGTTTCCGGGCGGAAAGGTAGACCCGCGTGATGCCGATCTGGACATGGAGTCACACCTGGACCAGGCACAAGCGGACCTGCTCGGGAGCTTGAACGAAACCGAACTCGACGCCGTAACGGCCGCCAGCCTGTATGTGGCCGCGTTGCGCGAGGTGTTCGAAGAATCGGGGGTCCTGTTTGCCCATGGCGCGACACTGGAACTGGCAACGCGCGCGGGAGCGATGCTGCGCGCCGGTCATGCCTTTGACGCCATGCTGGCCCAACTGGCGTTGCGTTTGCAAACCCGGAGTATTCATCCCTGGTCGCGCTGGATCACGCCCAAAGTACCCACGGTGACCACCAGGCGTTTCGACACCCGGTTTTTCGTGTCGGAGGTTCCTTCCGGCCAGATCGCGCGGCATGACGACTACGAGGCAACGGCAAGTGTCTGGATTACGCCGCGCGCCGCTCTGCAATGTTATTGGGAGCGTGAGATCGAACTCGCGCCGCCACAAATCATGAGCCTGGCCCACCTTTCGCATTACCACCGGGTGCAGGATGTATTGTCCGCGGCGCGCGAAAGCAGGCCACCGGTTATCGCGCCCGAACCTTTTCAGCTGGACGGCTCACGGGTGGTGTGTTACCCGGGCGATGCGCGCCACTCGGTGCAAGAGCGCGCGCTGCCAGGTCCAAGCCGATTGATCTATCGCAATAAACGTTTCGAGCCCGCCGGGGGTTTCGAGGCCTTGTTCACCCCGACTCCATAGCCTTTTCCCGACGCCTGAACGGCTCCCGAGCCGGTATGCAGATCCAGCGGCAGCGCCGTGGTGAACTTGATCTGCTCCATCGAAAAGGCCGATGAGACGCCCGTCAACTGGGCGGCCTTGATCAGCCGCTTGTAGAACCGGTCGTAGCCATCGATGTCGCTGGTGACAACCTTCAGCAGATAGTCCACGTCTCCGCTCATGCGGTGGAATTCGAGTACCTCAGGCAAGGCAACCACGGCGGCGGCGAACTGGGCCAGCCACTTTTCATCGTGCTGCGTCGTGCGCACGCTCACGAACACCGTCACCGGCAAGCCCACCTTATGGCGGTTTAGCACGGCCACGCGGCGCTCTATGACGCCCTCGTCTTCAAGACGCTTCAATCGCTTCCAGCACGGCGTCGAGGACAAACCAACACGCTCGCTCAAGGCCGCGATGGACAGGGACCCATCCAATTGCAAGGCGGTCAGAATCGCCCGGTCGATGCGGTCAAAATTATTCATGCTCCAATATCTATAAAATGTAGGATAAATATCCTGAATATTTTGAATATTACAGTATTTTCATAATAATTTGCTACGGCCGCTTGTTTAAGGGAATTGGAAATTAAAAAGGTACCGTTTTAGGATGAATTGTTATGTCCCAACAGTTCAACTCTTCGGATCGTTCCAGTCGACGCTCAAGGTCTCTTTTTTCTGGGCTACAAAGCGTGACACCCTTCTCGTAAATGGC
>JANYBQ010000675.1 GCA_025360705.1 Betaproteobacteria bacterium
AAAAACTCAGTCCGAAATGCCCATTTTTTAAGCAAGTCTAAGGCATGTCGGATTTTTACCCTCCTGTGTCCGACAGGCTGCTAGTGCCTTGGCAAGTGGCGCAACACCCCCCGGCGCCCTTGGCCACCCCGGCGCGGGTGCATTCGATTGCCTCTCACGCTCTGAGCCGACCACGAGAGGCTGGCAGCGCATGCCACCAACAAATACTTTGCGCCCAACGACCAAAAACCTTTGTACTCCGCCATGCGCGCCAAATGACGGCCACGGGTAAAACTCCAAGTGGCAACACCATGGCGAAAGAAACAGGTTGTAAAAGTCACACTTGGCCACCGATGGCAAAAGATGTAACTGGCCCATCGTTGGCGATTTCCGATTCCATCGTTGCCCCATCGCCGCCCCGAATTTCGGCCTGTTTTGGGGCGATTCGTCGACTATTGACGGGGTCCTATTTCACCGACCGTCGGGGACAGATCCCACCAGGCCGGAAGAAGCTTACGCAACTCAGCGCGGCAAAAGCGGTCGTCGATCAGGTACACCACCCCGGTGTCCTGTTCTGTGCGGATCACCCGGCCCGCTGCCTGTACGACTTTCTGGATACCCGGGTAGAGGTAGGTGTACTCGTAACCATGCTTCATATAACGCTGGACGGTGCGCCGCATCTCTTCGTTGACGGCATTCACCTGCGGCAACCCGAGCGTGGCGATAAACGCACCGATCAGGCGCGAACCTGGCAGATCGATGCCTTCACCGAAAGCTCCACCGAGCACGGCAAAACCGATGCCGCGCCCCGCAGTCTGGAAGCGCTCCAGGAAAGCATCGCGCTGGGCCTCCGCCATGCCCCGCGACTGTAGCCATACCGGAATGGCGGGCCGTTGTTCGCTCAAGCGGTCGAAGGCCATCTGCAGGTAATCGAAGCTGCTGAAGTACGCCAGATAGTTGCCTGGCGCCCTGTCGTATTGGTCCACTATCAATCCGATCAGTGCATCCAACGAGCGCTGCCGGTCGTTGAAGCGCGTGGAGATATGCGGTGCCAGACGCACCTCCAGTTGCCGCGAATTGAAGGCCGATGGCAGATCCAGAAACACCGCGGTGTCCGGCAGCCCCAACATGCCCAACACATAACGCGGCGGGCTCAGCGTCGCCGAAAACAGAGTGGCCGAATGTACCGCGGCCCAACGTGGTTTCAGCAAGGGCGCGGGAACTACATTGCGCAAGCACAACACCGAGCGCCGGTTCGCCGCGGAGCGATGGTCTGAGCCCGCATCTATAGCGATGTCGAACAACGCATGCGGACCGTGCAGCTCCGCGATGCGCAGAAAATGCAGCGCGTCGAAGCTCAATTGCAACAGGCTCTTTTCAGCCGGGTGCTCGGTGCAATAAGCAGTCAGGTCCGCTACCAGTTTTTGCAAAGCCGTCAGCAGCTTGTCCGGCAACTGCGCGTTTACCGCATATGGCTCGCTTTGGTCTTGGACCAGCGCGTTCCAGCATCGGCGCACCTGGTCGAACGGCTTTTTCAGTAATGCCGGCGCGGTGCGCCGAACGGCGCGAAACACGTCCCAATCCAGCTCGGCGGTGTACATGCGCCGGCCGCGCTCCACCAGGTTATGGGCCTCGTCCACCAGAATGCTGACGCGCCATCCTTCGTTCACCACCAGGCTGTGCAGCAGCGCGTTGACATCGAAAAAATGGTTGTAGTCCCCCACCACCACGTCGCTCCAGCGCAGCATTTCCTGCCCCAGGTAATAGGGGCACACGGCATGGGCAAGCGCCAGGGCGCGCAAGGCCTGCCGGTCCAGCACGTCGGCCGCGGCAGCCGCCAGGCGCGCCCGCGGCAAACGGTCGTAAAAACCTTGCGCCAGCGGACAGGATTCACCATGGCATTGCTTGTCGGGATGTTCACAGGCCTTGTCGCGCGCCACCAGTTCCAGCACACGCAGCGGCCGACGCGCTGCGCCGTGCTGGATGCGCTGCATCGCATCCAGCGCAAGCCGGCGGCCGGGGGTTTTGGCAGTCAGGAAAAACACCTTGTCCAGACCCTGGCCGGGAACCGCCTTCAACACCGGGAACAAGGTCGCCACCGTCTTGCCAATGCCGGTGGGTGCCTGGGCCAACAGGCAGCGGCCCGCCAGATTGGCCTTGAAGACGGCTTCGGCGAGCGCGCGTTGGCCGGTGCGAAATTCCGCATGCGGAAAAACCAGCGCGCGCAACGCTGCATCCCGCTGTGTTCTGTGCGTGAGCTCCTGCTCCGCCCACTGCAGGAAACTCTCACACATGGACTCGAAAAACCGGCGCAGCGCGTCGGCTTCTTGCCACTCGCTAAAAACGGTTTCCTGCGCCGTGTCGACATCGAAGTACACCAGTGCAACGTTAATTCCGGTCAAACCCAGGTCCTGGCACAACAGCCACGCATAGACGCGCGCCTGACCCCAATGCAAATGCCTGTGGTTCGTCGGCATCTTGTCGAGCGCCCCGCGGTGCGTCTTGATTTCTTCCAGGCGATTGATGGCCGGGTCGTAGCCGTCCGCGCGGCCACGTACCAACAGCTGGCGGAAATGGCCTTGCAGTGAAATTTCGCGCCGATACACGGTGCCTCGGCGCGACGTCACTTCGGTATGGCCCGCCATGCCCTCCTGCGCGGTTGCGCAGGGGGTGAAGCGCAGGTCCAGGTCGCCCTGCTTCGCCACGAATGCGCAGAGCGTGCGTACCGCGACCGTATAAGGACTCATGGCGCTACCGCGAGCAGTGCAGGATGCGCTGTACGGCCGCGATATCGGCCGGCCTGGTCAGGTGAATGCCGGCAGCGTAGCAATGGCGCGAGGACGGTTTTAAGTTTGCAGCCGCGCGTTTTGAGGGAACATCGCCTTCAACGCCGAATCGTCCATCTCGGTCTTGAAAGTGAAGCGCGTTTTAAGAGCCTCCGCACGCTGTGCCGCGGGCCGCGCGTTGATCTCGTCCAGCAGTCGCTTTACATGCGCCAGCCGGTCCCAGGGATCGACGCCCAGCACGACCGGTAGCATGCGCGCCCATCCCCACATGGCCATATCCACCAGCGTGTAATCGTCGCCGAGCATGTAATGTCGGTCCGCGAGGTGGGCGTCCAGGATTCCCCAGTGCCGCCAGGCTTCAAAGTCATACCGATTCACCGCATAGGCCTTCGGTTCGGGCGCGAAGTTTCTGAAGTGAACCAATTGACCCGAGTAGGGCCCGATGCCGCTCGCAATAAACATCAACCATGAGTACATTTGCGCGCGTGCTGGCGGGGTGTTTGGCGGCAGGAATTGTCCTGTTTTCTCCGCGAGGTAAAGCAGGATGGCATTGCTGTCAAAGACTACCGTTCCGTCGTCTTCAATCGACGGAACCTTCGCATTGGGGTTGATTGCGGTGTACGCGGGCGTGTGCTGTTCACCCTTGCGCGTATCCACCGGGACTATTTCATAAGGCAGTCCCGACTCCTCCAGAAAGAGCGCGACTTTTGCGGGGTTGGGGGCCGCGTTGAAGTAAAACTTGATCACATGCGTTCCTTGAAAAAATTCGATGTGTTGAATTATGGCGTCGCCTGCCAGACCGGCGGTGGCGCCAGCTCGATCACGCGCCGATGCTTCATGTGGCACCCCCAGATAACCTGTGGTTCAAGGCTTCCGCACAGCCCCATCACCCGCCAGCGCCATCCGCCTGCGAATCCGCGCCGCCTCAACCGCATCGCCCGAGGCGTCTGCCCGTTGCGCTTGCAC
>JANYBQ010000686.1 GCA_025360705.1 Betaproteobacteria bacterium
CCCGGGCTTGCTCTTCAGCGTCCGGTAGCCATTCGCGTTCAGGGCAACCATCGCCATTTGCATGATCGCTTTGTAGGCGGCATCGAACCGGTTCTCGCTGCTCAGCCCTTGGATCTGTGCATCGGCAATGTTGCGCTCGGCGGCAGCGATGAGCATTCCCAATGGTTCACCTGCCAGCATGTGGCTCAAACAAAGATTGCTGGAAGCTGCAACTGCGGTCAGTGTGGAGACGGATCAGACTCCCGATGCGCCTAGTCCACTGAATCAGAAGAATCGGCGGTGATGCGGCGAGTCGGATCAGCGAACTTCCACTTCAGTGGTTTCGGGTTCTTGTTGTATTGACGGATGTATCGCATGAGCTTCTTGTCGAGGTCTTTGGTTGAAGGGAAGACGCCACGGGTGATGACGTCGCGTTGGATGCGAGCGAACCAGTTCTCCACTTGGTTCAACCACGACGAATACGTCGGGGTGTAGTGCATATGCACGCGACGATGCTTTGTCAGGAACGCCTCGACCAGGGCTGTCTTGTGGCTACTGACGTTGTCGCAGATGAGACGTGAATCTCACGGCGTCTGGATTGGCTGGCGACGATGTCTTCGAGGAAGTGGACGAACTGCTCGCTGGTATGGCGGGCCGCGGTCTTGCCCAGCACCTCGCCGGTGCTGGTGTTGAGCGCGGCGAACAGGCTGAGCGTGCCATTGCGCTTGTATTCAAAGCCGTGGCTTTGAGCGCGCCCTGGCGACAGCGGCAGCATCCGATCCTTGCGGTCCAGCGCCTGGATCGCGGTCTTCTCGTCCACGCAAAACACGGCTGCGTGTGCGGGTGGGTTCAGATACAGCCCGATCACGTCGGCTGCCTTGGTCTCGAAGTCCGGGTCGTTGGAGACCATGTGGGTGTCCAGCCGGTGCGGGCGCACACCATGCTTGCGCCAGATGCGCTGGACGGCGGAAAACGACACGTCGCCGAGTTCGCCTGCCAGCTTGCGGCTACTCCAGTGCGTCGAGCCATCCTTGGGAGAGTGCTTGAGCGTTCGGTTAAGCACCCGAGCCTCCAGCTTGGCCACCGGCGTCTTGGGCGTGCGACCAGGATGCAAAGACACCAGCCCGGCCAGCCCCTGCGCATCGAACGCCGAGGTCCACTTCGAGACGAATGCGTCGTTGCAAGCCAGCTTGGAGTGAATGTCGACTCGACGCTCGGCAGCACCCCAAAGCAGCACACACCGCGCACGCCGCGCCAAAGCAGCATTGCCATGACGCTTGCGCATCAAGGCGTCGAGTTCAGTGCGTTGTTCGCTCGTCAGCATTGTTCGTTGCATGCCTCGATATCTATGGGCAATACATCCGATTTCAATGATTCAGTGGACTAGCAGCTTGCCGGCCGCGTCACCCGCTCCCTGCAAGGGGCCCAACGGGTTGACTTGCCGGTCGGTTCGGGCGGCTCACGGCTCGCCGCCGCGGCTGCGGAACAAGACGACGCCATCGCGGACGGCCAGCAGCCCCTCGAAGCGCCAGCCGGTCACCCGTGTCGTACGCCGAAAATTCAGAAAATCAGCCCAGAAGCTGCCCTCCCGGCGCGTCGTTTCACGGCCCAGATGGAACTCATACGCCTGACACTGCAAACGAGCCACGATGCAATCACGGATGCCCGGATCGATCGCCTCGAACGGAACGCCGCGATCGGGCGCCAGGCGCCCGGTCAGTTGCGGATAGGCGATCAAGGTCACGTTCGCGCTGGACTGCACGTCGAATCCCAGCGCGCTCAGTTGCTCGATCGTCGTGCGGTACGCGACGATCGAGTCGAACGCTTGCGCTGCGCCCTCGAAACTGTCGAACCCCGAGAGCCGTTCGCTGTCGCCGCGTGGCAGCAGGTTGGCGCAGCCGCAAAGCAAGACACAGCTGCCGAGCCAGGCGACGCGACGAGCGATCATGCAGCGACGCCTTTCAGGACGCACCTTTCGGGGTGAACCGGCTCATGGCCTGCTCGCTTGCCGCCTGGCAGTGCGTGCACCGCTCTGCCGCAGGTTGCACCCACAGCCGCTCCGGAAGAATGGGCTGGCCGCAGTCCTTGCAGTCGCCGTACGTCCCGTCGTCGAGCCGTTGCAAGGCGGCCTCGACCAGGGCCATCTCGTCGAGGTCGCGCTGCTCTTGCAC
>JANYBQ010000015.1 GCA_025360705.1 Betaproteobacteria bacterium
GGCGACGCAGGCGACGCCGACGCGGACGGCCCGGATGACCGTCGACGGCGCAACGATCAGCACGGAGGAGGACTCTGCGCGATCGATGAACGGCGCGGTGCAGCGTGGTGACTTCGGAGCCGGCCGCGCCATCTGGGACAAGCTCGGGCCGATCGCGCGTTATTGCTGGCGCCCACCGATACGCGATTTCCGCCCGCGCATGAAAGAAGTGTTGCGGCTGCAAGGGCTGTTTCCGTCAGCCGCCTGTCGCGAGCCGCAACTGGGCGTAGATGACGCCGAACGTCAGGAGATTGCGCTTTTGTGCCGCAAAGTGGGGTTGGTCGAGTGAGCGTAGACTGGCCGCCCCCAAGGGCGACAACGAAGTTGCGGTGCAGACTGACAACTGCGCGAAGCGCTTGTCACGTCGTAGCCAAAACCGCAATGCGCAGCATGGAGGTTAGCTCATGAGCGGTCTGCTGGGGCAGGGCGCGGTCGCCATCTGGCACGATATCGCGCCCGAGGGACGGGAAACCTTTTATGCCTGGCATGGACAGGAGCACATGCCCGAGCGCGTGGGTATTCCCGGTTTTTTGCGTGGGCGGCGTTACATCGGGGTCGGTGCGCGGCTTGAATTTTTCAACCTGTATGAGACGACGGACGTGCAGGTCTCGCAGGGCAAGGATTACGCCGAACGCTTGAACAATCCAACCCCATGGACGCTAGCGGCGGTGAAACATTTCCGTGCCGTGTCGCGTTCGATCTGCCGTGTCGGCGCGTCGCATGGAAACGGCCAGGGCGGTCTGCTGGCCACGCTGCGTTACGACGTTCCAGACGGCAATGCCGATACCCATCTGGCCGCGCTCCGGCAGCGTTTTCTCCCGGAGCTTGCAGCCATGCTGGGCATAGCTGGCGTCCACCTGCTGGTGGCCGACGCGCAAGCCAGCGGTATACCGAATGCCGAACAACGCGCGCGCGGCGTGGCCAATGCCGTGCCGCGCTGGATATTGCTCATCGAGGGTTGGGGCGACGAAGCGCCTTTCATCGCGGAGGCCCACGGGGCATGTGATCAAGCGGCCATGGAGGCGCTTGGTGCGAGCGGGCCCGTCAATCTCGACATCTACCGCCATCAGATCACGGTCGGTAAGACCAAGTAAACGTCCACGGCTTCGGGGCGACGGCCTCAAAAACACCGCTCGTTCCAGACGACAATGTGATGCAAGGGGGCTGTACGTGACTGCATTGGAGTTGCTGGAGAGTCTGAACCTATTGGGCGAGCAGGAGCGCCTGGAAGCCAAGCGTGCGAGCGAGTCTGGTAAGTCGGTGCTGGAAACCGTTTGTGCGTTTGCCAACGAGCCTGGCTTGGGTGGTGGCTGGTTGTTGCTGGGGGTAGTGCGTGAGGAGCAGTCTTTGTCCCCGGCTTATGTGGTGGAAGGTATCGGCCAACCCGAGAAGCTTGGCGCGGAAATTGCCACCCAGTGCCGTAATACCTTCAACCAACCTCTGCGTGTGGACATAAGTACTGAGGCGATCAACGGTAAGACCGTTATGGTTGTGCATGTTCCCGAGGCGCAACCACACGACAAGCCCGTTTTCTTCAGGGCCCAAGGCTTGCCGAAAGGCGCTTTCCGGCGCATCGGCAGCACAGACCAGCATTGCACCGACGATGACCTGGCCGTCTTTTACCAGGGTCGCAAGCAGGAGAGTTTTGACGCTAGTTTTGCGGCCGATACGACGCTGGATGACCTGTTGCCGGAAGCCATCAGCGACTACAGGCAATCCCGTGCCGAAGCCAACCCCGACGCGGAAGAACTGCGCTGGACCGACGAAGATTTGTTGCAGTCGCTTGACTGCATGCGGCGCAATCCGCAAGGCGCATGGCAACCGACTGTGGCCGGCCTGATGCTGTTTGGTAAACCGGTTGCGCTGCGCCGCTGCTTTCCCATGATGCGGGTGGACTACATCCGCGTGCCAGGGCGCGATTGGGTGCCGCAGCCGGACCGGCGCTTTGACACCATCGACCTGCGCGATCCGCTGTTACGTTTGATTCGCCGCGCGCAGGCTGCCATCCTGGACGACCTGCCCAAGGGCTTTGCGCTGGAAGAGGGCGACTTGCAACGGCAGGACAAACCCGCCATTCCGCTGCGCGTGATTCGAGAGGCCCTGGTCAACGCGCTTATGCACCGCAGCTACCGTAGCCACAGCCCAGTGCAGATCATCCGGTACGCGAATCGATTGGAGATCCGCAACCCCGGCTTCTCGCTCAAATCGCAAGATCATCTGGGTGACCCTGGCTCTCAGTTGCGCAACCCCCGAATCGCCGCGGCGTTGTACGACACCCGGCTGGCCGAGACCAAGGGCAGTGGCATCCGCGTAATGCGTGAAAGCATGGAGCAGGCCGGCCTTACGCCGCCCCTGTTCGAGTCCGATCGGGGCAATGACCAGTTCGTCGCCCGTTACTTTTTTCACCACTTTCTGGGTGCCGAAGACGTCGCCTGGCTGGCCCAGTTCAAGGACCTTCAACTGAGTGATGACGAAGCCAAGGCTTTGATCGTGGTGCGCGAGGCCGGTGCCATCAACAACGGCACTTACCGCGAGCTGACCAAGGTGGACACGCTGGGCGCCAGCCAGGCACTGAGACGTCTTCGTGATGCCGGGCTATTGGTACAAAAGGGCCGTGGGTCGGCTACCTACTACGTGCCTACGGAGAGGTTACTGGATGAGGGCCTATCTAGTAACCCTCAGCCGTTATCTAGTAACCCCTCCGAGTTGTCTACCAACTTTGCGTCCGTATCTACCAAGTTTGACGAAACCTTGCGCAGCAAGCTATTGGAGGGCGTTTCAGGGGTGCTGGCAGCCAGGATCGGTGCCATTGGGTTACGTCACCCACCCCAAGACGTACGCGACCTCGTGCAGGCGTTGTGCGCCGAGCGGCCTTGGCGCGTGGATGAGCTATCTACTGTGCTGCGCCGCAACCCCGAAGTGGTACGACAAAACTACCTGCGCCCGCTGATGCGCGAAGGCCGGCTGACAATGACCAACCCAAAGGAACCAAACGACCCGCAGCAGGCGTACCGGGCGGTGTAGGGGTTATAAGCGCCGTCAGATGGTGGTCAAGATAGAAAACGAAAGCGGCGCGGCATTTGTAAAACCAGCCACCGGTGAGATACTTTGAGCGCATCAACCTCCCATTCGACAACCAGCAAGGAGAAACACCATGGACCTCGGACTCAAGGGCAAGCGGGTGCTTGTCACGGGCGGCAGCAAGGGGATCGGGCGGGCTGCAGCCGACGGCTTCGCGGCCGAAGGCGCCAACGTCTCCATCTGTGCGCGTAATGCGGACGAAGTTGCAGCCGCGGTCGCCGCGTTGAAGGGCAAAGGCGTCAAGGCATTCGGCAGCGCGCTTGACGTGGCCGACGGACCAGCGCTGGCCAAGTGGATAACGGACAGTGCCGCCGAACTGGGCGGCATCGACGCGCTTGTATGCAACGTCAGTGCGTTGGCGGTCGGCGACTCGGCCGAGACCTGGGAGAAGTCGTTTCGCGTCGACATGATGCACAGCGTCAACGCGGTGGCTGCAGCCGTGCCTTTCCTGGAGAAGTCATCCTGCGGTTCCATCGTGCTGATATCCAGCGTGTCCGGTTTCGAGGTCGATTTCGCAGCCGGCTCGTACGGCGCGTTCAAGGCCGCGCTGATTCACTATGCCAAGGGACTGAGCCGGCAACTGGTGGGCAAGGGCATACGCGTGAACGTGGTGTCGCCGGGCAACACCTATTTCGACGGCGGCATTTGGCAGAACATCGAGAAGAACATGCCGGACCTGTACAACTCCACGCTCAAGGTCAACCCTACGGGCAAGTTCGGCACGCCGGCCGAGGTCGCCAATGGTGTTGTATTTATTTCGAGTCCGGTGGCCAGTCGCATCTCGGGTACCAATCTGGTGATAGACGGCGCGTTGACGGTCGCCGTATAGGAAAGACCATGAGCCAACACCATCACAAACATACGATCCATCGGGAACATATCCACCACGGCTGGAACAACGCGTTTGCGCCGCAGTTGAAAATCGCGCCTGGCGAGAGCGTTCAGTTCGAAACGCTGGACGCATCCTCCGGGCAACTCAACAAAAACTCCACCGCTAGCGACCTCGCAAAACTCGACCTCGGGCGTGTCAACCCGGTCACCGGGCCGGTCTACATTGATGGCGCGCAACCGGGCGATGCGCTCAAGGTCACGGTGCTGTCGTTCCGCCCCTCGGGCTGGGGCTGGACCGGCAACATACCCGGCTTCGGCCTGCTTACCGACCAGTTCCCCGACGCGCACCTGCACCACTGGAACTACGACTCCGGCCTTAAGGCACCTGTCATGTACGGGCCCGGCGGGCGCGTGCCGCTCAAGCCCATGTGCGGAACCATTGGAGTCGCACCCGCGGAGCCGGGCCTGCACAGCATCATTCCGCCGCGTAACGTGGGCGGCAATATGGACATCCGCGACATTGCCGAAGGTGTCGAACTCTACCTGCCGGTCGAGGTCAATGGCGCGATCTTCTCGGTCGGCGATACCCATGCGGCACAAGGCGACGGAGAGGTCTGCGGCACGGCCATCGAAAGTCCGATCGATGTGGCGCTCAAGTTCGAACTCATCAAGGAGGCCAAGCTGCGCGGGCCGCGTTACGTCACGCCCGGCCCGGTGTCCCGGCATCTGGACAGCAAGGGTTACGAGGTCACGACCGGCATAGGCCCCGACCTCATGACAGGAGCGCGTGCTGCGGTGTCGGACATGGTCGAGTTGCTGAGCAAGCGCTATGGCTATTCGCCTATCGACGCCTACATGTTGTGCAGCGTCTGCGCGGACCTGCGCATCAGCTCAATTGTGGACATGCCGAACTGGGTTGTGTCTTTCTACTTCCCGCGCATCGTGCTGGAGTAATCGGTACGCAGCACTCTGGCGGGTGTGCTCACGCTGCTCTTGGGATGTCGTTGAAAGTGAACGAACGCCAAGCCCAGTGAGACTGTCTGCAAGGCCGCGCAAAAGTAGAACGGTGCGCCGATGCGCCAGTCGCCTTTTGGCAGATGGGACACCAGCGCGAGCAAAGGCGCGCCCAGCATTGGCGCCAGCACCGCCATCAGGCTGCCGAGCGAACTCACCGCGCCCAATGTCTGGCCCTGGCTGCGACTGTCGGCCGCCGATGAAATCATGCTTTGCACCGTGGCGGTGACGGCAAATCCGAACAGGTTGACCGCAATCACCGCGAACATCATCCAGCCCTGGGTCGCAGCGCCCCATAACGCATAGCCGAGCCCCGAGGAAATCAGGCCAATTACCGCGAGTCGCTGCGGCTTGAAGATCTTGAGCAAGCGCCCGAGCAGGAACCCTTGCACGATCACCGACATGACGCCGACGGCGGCCAGCGACCAGCCGTTTTCCTGCGGACCCCAGCCGAACTTGAAGGTGGTGTACAAAACCCAGCAGGTGTACAGGACAAACTGCGCCAGCCCGCTGAAAGCCACCACGCCCACCAGCAAGCCGACTCCCTTTAACTGCGACAGGGCGCGCAGCGAATTCCAGGGATTCACGGCCTTCCAGCTGAAGGCGCTGCGTTTTTCCACCGCAAGGGATTCGGGCAATACGAAATAGCCATACAGCAGGTTCACCATGGTCAGCCCGCCGGCAACGAAAAATGGCAGCTGAAGGTGGATGGCGCCGAGCAAGCCGCCCATCACCGGACCGACGATAAAACCCAGCCCCAGCATCGCGCCCAACATGCCGAAACGTTTGGCGCGTTGTTCCGGCTGGGTGATGTCGGCCACATAGGCATTGGCGACCGCGGCGTTGGCCTGCATCGCACCACCCACCAGACGCGCCGCGATCAGTATCCATAGCGCTGTCGCGAACGCGGTCGCAAAAAAATTGATGCCCAGTCCGAAAAATCCCAGCAGCAATACCGGTCGGCGGCCATACCGGTCCGACAGGGCACCCAGCACCGGCGAGGCAAAAAAATTCGCGAAACCGAACGAGAAGGTCACGACGCCGTACCAGAACGCCTGGTCGGACTGGGAATGGGTAAAACTGCCTACCAGCGCGGGCAACACCGGGATGATCAGGCCAATGGCCACCATGTCGATCAGCACCGTCAACATGATGAAAGGCATGGCCGCCTCGCGGGAGCGGAATGACTTACGCATCGCGACCATCCGGTACTGGTTGAGCCTCGAAAGCCGCGGCGGAAAGCTTTTCCAGATGGGCGCGTATATCCGCCGGCCAGGGCGCTAGCAGCGCATGGAATCGATCCCGGTCGGCGGCAAACAAGGCCCTGGCGGCTTCTTCAAAACCCGTGCGGTGCCCGGCCATGGCGGACATGAAGCGGTAACTGGTTTCCTGCGCCAGGCGCACGCTGTCTTTGGACTGATTGACGCGTCTGGCCTGCTCCACCAGCTTGCGCAGCGAAACCGAGGCGCCGCCCGGCTGGGTATTGAGCCACTCCCAATGACGCGGCAGCAAGGTGACTTCGCGCGCCACCACGCCCAGCCTGGGTCGGCCTGGGCCGGGCGGCGCCGTTTTTTCCGGTGGCTCCATATGTTCCTTGGCGCCCGCCGGCACGGACACAAGCTTTTTCAGCATCTGCTCCGGCGTACCCCGATGATCGAAGTCGATCGATTCGCCGGTTGCCTGGTCGAATACCAGAATGCGCGCATGGGGGCGCGTGTCGATGGCGTGTTTGGCTTTCAGCGCTACCTGCTGCAACGTACCGGCCGCGATGCGTTTGCTGCCTTCGAAGGCGATGTAATCGTATGGGGATTCAGTCATTTCGGGATTTCCCGTCACGGTTCGGGGTGATCGGGATATTTATCCGGGCAAAAAAGATATATTGTATATTACCCGGATAAAACTAGTAAAACGATTCGAATGACCGCTGATCTTCAGACGTTTATCAAGGCCTGACCCAACACACGATGGTTACCCTGCCCCGCACCGCCACGGCACCTTTCTGCCCTTCGGAAGTTCGCGGTAGCGTACTGGTGTCGGCGCGGGCTCCGCTTGCGCAGCGGATGATGCGCATGCCCGGTCCGGGGCTGCTGGTGGCGGTCGGCTACATGGACCCGGGTAATTGGGCTACCGACATCGCGGCCGGCTCGCGGTACGGCTATGCGTTGTTATGGGTGGTGTTGCTGTCAAGCCTTACAGCGGTCTTGTTGCAGACGCTGAGTTTGCGCCTGGGACTGGTGGCGCAAAAAGACCTTGCCCGCGCTTGCCGTGAACGTTATGGGCCGCGTGTTAACCGGGCGCTTTGGGTGATGGCGGAAATCGCCATCGTCGCGTGCGACGTGGCCGAGGTGCTGGGCAGCGCGCTGGCATTGCACCTGTTGTTCAATGTTTCGCTTTTGACGGGCATCGCCATCACGGCCTTCGACACCGTAATCGTTCTTGGGTTGCAAGGCAGGGGCTTCCGCCAGGTCGAGGCGATCGTGTTGGGGTTGATCATCACGATCGCGGCCTGCTTCGCGGTTGAGCTGGCGCTGGTCGGGCTGGACTGGGCCGCCGTTGCGCGCGGCTTCGTGCCGCACCTCAGTTCGGTCAGCGACCCGAAGGCCTTGTTTCTGGCTGTTGGCATCCTCGGCGCGACCGTCATGCCGCACAACCTGTACCTTCACTCATCGATCGTCCAGACCCGAAACTTTGCCAAGGACGACGCAAGCCGTCGCGATGCGATCCGGCTGTCGACGCTGGATACCGTGGTGTCCTTGACGCTGGCGCTGCTGGTCAACGCCGCAATCCTGATGCTGGCGGCCGCCGCCTTCCACAGCACCGGCCACCAGGGTGTCACGGAAATACAGGACGCCTATCACCTGCTGGACCCATTGGTGGGCGGCACCATCGCGTCGTTGCTGTTCGGGCTGGCGCTGCTCGCTGCGGGGCAGAGCTCCACGTTCACCGGCACGATTGCCGGACAGGTCGTGATGGAAGGGTTTCTCGATCTGAAAATCCCGTGTTGGCAAAGGCGCTTCATCACCCGATCGCTCGCGCTCGTGCCGGCGTTTGGCGGTGTGCTGTGGCTCGGCGACGCGGGTGTAGGGCAATTGCTGGTGGCGAGCCAGGTGGTGTTGAGCCTTCAGCTTCCGTTTGCTATCTGGCCGCTGGTCCGCCTGACCAGCGACCCGGCGATCATGGGCCGTTTCGCCAACGGGCCGTGGTTGAAGTCGACCGCCTGGGGCGTGTTTGTCGCGATAGTTGTCGCGAACTTTTGGCTGCTCGGCACGATGGTCAGTTGACCGCCTTCACAACTGCGCCGGATCAGGCCGCCAGCATGCCCGCGAGCCGGGCGCGGATGATGTCGTCCGCCTCCTGCATGATGCGGTCGATCAAGTCGCGAACGCTCGGAATGTCGTGGATCAGCCCGGCCACCATGCCGCACGACCATGCGCCGGCTTCCATCTCGCCTTGCAGCATGATGCGCGGGTAGACCCCCGCGACTTCACTGATGATGTCCTCGAACTTGAGATTGGCCCCCAGGGTGCGCTCTTTCTCCAGCAACCGGTCCACCGCGTCGTTGCGCAATACGCGTTCGGTATTGCGTAACGAGCGCATCACCAGCCGCGTGTCGAGTTCACTCGCGGCCACGATGGCCTGCTTGACGTTGTCATGCACGGGAGCTTCTTGGGTCGCGATGAATCGCGTGCCCATGTTGATACCCTCGGCTCCGAGCGCCAGTGCCGCGACCAGCGAGCGGCCATCGGCCATCCCGCCGGAGGCGACGAACGGAATCTTCAGTTCTTCCGCCGCGCGCGGTAGCAATATGAAGTTGGGCACGTCGTCTTCGCCCGGGTGGCCGCCGCATTCGAAGCCGTCCACGCTGACCGCGTCGCAACCGATAGCTTCCGCCTTGAGCGAATGGCGGACCGAAGTGCATTTGTGGATCACCTTGACGCCGGCCTGATGCAGCGCCGGTAACCATTTCTGCGGGTTGTTGCCCGCAGTCTCCACCACCTTGATACCGCCATCGATGATGGCGCGAATGTAGCTAGGATAGTCGGGCGCCGTGAGCACGGGCAAAAATGTCAGGTTGACGCCGAAAGGCTTGTCGGTCATCTCGCGACAGCGGCGGATTTCGTTGGCCAGCAATTCCGGCGTGCTCTGCGTCAGGCCGGTGATGATGCCCAGGCCGCCCGCGTTGGACACGGCGGCGGCTAGTTCGGCAAAACCGACGAAATGCATGCCGCCCTGGATGATGGGATGCTGGATGCCGAACAGCTCGGTGATTCTGGTTTTCATGAGGCTGCTTTCTGGGAAGGAAATTATCCGGTGATCGATTGACTCAGACGCCAAGGTAGCGGGCCGACACGCTCTCGTCGTTGCCCAGTTCGGCCGAGGTTCCGCGCCATACGACGCGGCCCTTTTCGATCACGACCGCGCGGTCGGCGATCGTGATCAGACGCTGCACGTATTTGTCTATCACGATCATGGCGTGGTCGGCGTTGCGCAGTTGCGCCAGCACTCTCCAGATCTCTTCGCGCACCAGCGGCGCGAGGCCTTCGGTCGCCTCGTCGAGTATCAACAGCGCCGGGTTGGTGACAAGCGCGCGCGCGATGGCCAGCATTTGCTGCTCGCCTCCAGAGAGCTGGTTGCCCATATGGCCGCGCCGCGCCTGCAGGGGAGGAAACAGCTCGAACACGCGCTGCGGCGTCCATTGGGTTTGCCCGCTGGGCGAAGCGCGCTGGAAAGCGCTCAGGTGCTCCGCGACGCTCAGGTTCGGAAAGATCTGGCGTCCTTCGGGAACCAGGGCGATGCCCGCGCGCGCCACCACATCGGGCGGCAGGCCGAGAATCGGTCGCCGCTCGAATTCGATGCTGCCTGCGCTGGGCCGTACCAGCCCCATGATGGACCGGACGAGGGTGGTCTTGCCCATGCCATTGCGTCCCAGCACGCCGATGATCTCGCCGGCGCCGACCGACAGGTCGATGCCGAACAGTACCTCGCTGCTGCCGTAGCCGGCGCAAAGGCCTTGTACTTCAAGCATCACGGGCCGGCCTTTGCGGGGTTTTCAAGGCGCGGGCGCCGGGCGGTCGCGCCGTCGCCAAGATAGGCCGCGATGACACCGGCGTCGTTACGCACATCCGCCGGTTTCCCGCTGGCGATAACGCGGCCTTCGACCAACACCGAAACGCGGTCGGCAAGGCGAAAAACAGCGTCGACGTCGTGCTCTATCAGCAGTACCGTGCAGCTTGCCCGGATCGATGCAATCAGCCGCTCCATAGACGCCGATTCCTGCTGGCCCAGACCTGCCATCGGCTCGTCGAGCAGCAGCAGCAAGGGCCGGCCCGCGAGCGCCATGCCGACCTCGAGCGCGCGCCGCTCGCCGTGTGAAAGCTGGTCGACGAACTGGTTTGCCTGGTCGTCGAGGCCGACCGCGGCGAGTATCTCGCGGGCACGCTCGAAGAGAGCCCGTTCCCGGCGTACCGGGCGCCACGCGCCCAGGCTGCTGCCAGTCACGGCTTGCACGGCAAGAGCGACGTTGTCGAGCACGCTCGCGCTTTTGAACAGGCGTGTGATCTGGAACGATCGGGCCAGGCCGTGCCGTGCCCGATCGTGCGCGGCCCAGCGTGTGATGTCGATGCCGTCGAAGGTGATGCGGCCCTGGTCACTCGCCAGCTGGCCGCCCAGCTGTGCCACAAGGGTGGTCTTGCCGGCGCCGTTGGGGCCGATCAGGGCGTGTATTTCACCCCGAAGTACCCGCAGGTCTACCTTGTCGGTGGCGACCAGGCCGCCGAAACGCTTGATCAAACCGCGCACGTCGAGGAGTGGTGTTCCGGTCATCGAAAAGTTTGCGCCTTGCGCGGCGCGAATAGACCCACCATGCCCCGGCGCGCGAACAGCACAACGGCCAGCAGTACCCAACCAGTCCAGAAGTCGGGGTGTTCGGTCCAGGTGCCCAGCACTTCCTGCAGTAGCAGCAAGGCCGCTGCTCCCGCAAGCCCACCCCAGATCGTGGCGACGCCCCCCAGGATCACCATCACCATGAGGGTGCCGGATTGCGTCCAGTACAGCAGGTTGGGGCTCACATAGCCCTGCAGGTTGACACTTAGGCCGCCGGCCACGCCGCCGAGAGCACCAGCCACTACGAACACGATCAGCTTGTAGCGGTAGGTCGGAAAGCCGATCGCCTCGGCACGTATGTCGTCGTCACGCACGGCCAACATGGCGCGGCCAAAACGCGAAGGCACGAAGCGCCCGAGTGCAAGCAGCGACGCCGCGAGCACCGCCAGGGCGACATAGTAGAAGGCCTGCGGGTTCTTCAAATCCAGCACCAGGTCGCCGAACACGAACAGCGAGCGGACGCGGATCGTCAGGCCTTCGTCACCGCCGTAACCCTTGACCGAATTGGCCAGATAGAAAAGCATCTGCGCGAATGCGAGCGTAATCATGATGAAGTAGACGCCGCGCGTGCGCAGCGAAATCGCGCCTATCGCGAGCGCGGCAGACCCGGTGATGGCGATGGTGGCTAGCAGATGGGCGCTGCCACTCTGGACGCCCTCGCTGATCATGATCCCGGTGACGTACGCGCCGAGGCCGAAGAACGCGGCGTGGCCAAAGGAGATCAGTCCGCCGTAGCCGAGCACCAGGTTGAGGCTGGTCGCGGCGATGGCATACACAATGATTCGGCTCGCCAGGCTGAGGTAGAAGTCGAAGCCGAACATGCGCAGCAGCCACGGCAGCGCAAGCACGGCGATGGCGAACAGGGCCAGTGCGGCGTGCGCGACGCCAGGCCGTGCCAGCCGTGCTAGCGGTGCTGGCTCCAGCGGCATCAGCTTCGCGCCGGGAACAGGCCCTGGGGCTTGACTGCCAGCACCACGGCCATGAACACGTAAACAGCGACCGACGCAACGGCCGGCCCGGCGGCGCTCGCCCACTGCGGCGGCAGGAACTCGCGGAACAGCTGCTGCAGCAGTGTCCGACCGAGCGTGTCGATGGCGCCCACCAGGATCGCACCGACCAGCGCGCCGCGGATCGATCCGATGCCGCCGATGACGACCACCACAAAGGCAGTGATCAGAATGTTCTCGCCCATGCCGACCTGCACTGCGAGCAGCGGCCCAAGGAGGGCGCCGGCGACAGCGCACAGCGCCGCTCCGATGCCGAACACAAAGGTGAACAGCCGTGTAACGTTGGTTCCCATGGCCGTTGCCATTTCCCGGTTGGAGGCACCGGCCCGCACCAGCGCACCCATGCGCGTGCGTTGTACCAGCAGGTATAGACAAAGCGCCAGGGCGACACCTACGCCAAGGATCAGCAGCCGGTAGGCCGGATAGGGCAAGCCGGGCAGCAGCTCGACCGGGCCGGCCAGCGCATCGGGCGCGGAGAGCGGCAGGTCGTTGCCGAACAGCATCTTGACGCCATCATTGAGGATCAGGATCAGCGCAAAGGTGGCCAGCACCTGGGACAGATGATCGCGCGCATACAGGGTACGCAGCAAGCCCGCTTCCAACGCCATGCCGAACAGTCCGGTCAGGACCACCGAGCCGGCGACGCCGAGCGCGAACGATCCGGTGAGCCGGACCAGCCAGGCCGCTATGAAGGCGCCGACCATGTAGAGCGAG
>JANYBQ010000025.1 GCA_025360705.1 Betaproteobacteria bacterium
CACAGCCGCCAATAAGGGCAGCCACGGCGGCCAAGGTGGTGAGTTTCGCTACAAGTTTCATGGGTTTCTCCGTCGGTTAAGTGTTGCACAGGGCATGCCTGCACTGGAGCAAACACTTTTTGCACGCCTTTATTCCATGGCCGGGAAAACATTTCGCGCAAAATGGGTCCGCTGCCAACTGGCGCCCAACCGGAGAATGCAATGACCCGCTTCGTCACCATAGCCGCCGCGCAAATGGGGCCGATTGCACGGAGCGAGAGTCGTGGCGGCGTGGTCAAGCGCCTGATCGATTTGATGCGCCGGGCCAAGGGCATGGGGGCCGATGTGGTGGTCTATCCCGAGGCAACACTGACGGCCTTCTTCCCCCATTGGTTTACCGAAGACGAAGCCGAGGTAGACGCCTGGTTCGAACGCGAGATGCCGGGGCCGCACACCATGGCGTTGTTCGACGAAGCGCGTCGCCTGGGCCTGGGCTTTCACCTTGGTTACTGCGAACTCGACTACGCGAGCGGACGCAAACGGCGCTTCAACACGTCGATTCTGGTCAATTCCAATGGCGAGATCATCGGCAAGTACCGCAAGATTCATTTGCCAGGCCACTCCGACCACCGGCCCGGCACGCCATTCCAGAACCTGGAAAAACGCTATTTCGAAGTCGGTGACCTGGGCTTTGGCGCCTGGCGCGCCTGGGGTGGCGTAGCCGGCATGATGATCTGCAACGACCGGCGCTGGCCCGAGTCCTACCGCGTATTGGGCCTGCAAGGCGTGGAGATGATTTTTTGCGGCTACAACACACCGGTGCACCACCCCGCGGCACCCGACCACGACCGGCTCGGGCAGTTCCACAACGAGTTGTCGATGCAGTCGGGCGCCTACCAGAACAGCGCCTGGGTCATAGGCGTGGCCAAAGCCGGCGTCGAGGAAGGTGTGGACATGCTTGCCGGTAGCTGCATCGTCGCGCCCACCGGTGAAATCGTGGCCCGCTGCACCGGTAATGGAGACGAGTTGGTCGTGGCGCGGTGCGACCTGGACCTGGGCCAGTCGTATCGCGAGACCACGTTCAACTTCGCGCTGCACCGGCGCCCCGAGCATTACGGCATGATCGTCGCGCGCACCGGGTCGGTCGCGCCGTAAGCGCGGCACGGCGCCAACCCGGCAAATGATGCGATGGGTCAGCACGCTTAAATTCAAAATCATTGCACTGGCGGTCGTAACCGGTGTGTTGTCCGCGGTCGGCACCGCCGAACTGGTGTTGACCACCACGCGCGCCGACATCGAACGCATGCTGCTGGCGCAGGAAAGTGACGGGAGCGAGAACACCGCGGGCCTGCTGGTCAACAAGCTTGACACACTGCGCATCACCCTTGCCGCGGTGGCCCGGCAGGGTTCGCCCGGAACTATGGGAGAGCCGCGATGGCATGCTGCGTTACCTGGAGGACAAACCGGCCGTCAACGCGCTGTTTGGCAGTGTGGTGGCGGCACGGATCCACGGGGAGATGCTGGCCCGGCTGGTCGACGGCAGGCCCACGACTGAATTTGCCAATATCGCCGATCGCGGGTATTTCTAGCAAGCCATGAAAACCCGCCAGCCGGTAGTGTCCGAGCCTCTCCAGGGCCGTATCGACAAAGCGCCGCTGATCCTGATCGTCGTGGCCGCGCTGGCGACCGACGGAACTCCGGCCGGCGTCATCGTCGGCACCCTGGCGCTGGCGTCGTCACGCCTTTTTCTGGACCTTGGCAACACCGACCCGCACAGCGGATCACGCAGTTTGGTGATGAGCCGCTCGGGCGTTCTGATGGCGCATTCCGAATCGGCGCGGGTCTTGGGCCGTGCGGCCGACGAGCCTGGCCTGGCTGAGGTGTTCGCGCAATGGCGTGCGTCGGGTAGCCGCGTCACCACCGAAGGCACCTCCGTCATGTTCGGCGGCTACCTGGTTTCGATGGCCGGAATCGCGGCGTCGGACTGGGTGCTGGTGCGCATGACGCTGCAGTCGATTGCGCTGCGGCCGGTGGTAGTGGCCCAGCGCACCGCGTGGCTATCGGCGGCGGGGGTGGGCTTGGCGGCCGCCCTGCTGGTCGGTTTCGTGGCTTGGTTCGTGACTCGCCCTATTTCCATACTGCGTGCGCGTGCCGAAAGAATGCCGGCACCGGACGGACCCCGACCGAGCCCTGGCCTACATACCACGGCGAGCTGGGGGACCTGGCACGCGCATTCCAGCAGGTGGTGGCCCAGCGTCAGCTACGACAGGGCGATACGGAGGTGCTGTTGCAGCGGCTGGAAGCGGTGATTGACCATGCCGACATCGGCATCGCGCCGACGCGCGAAGGCCGGTTTGAATTGGTGAGCCGTCATTTTTGCCAGATCTTCCAGTGCGAAGAACCGGATGCGCTGGGCCATCCGACACGTCTGATCTATACGTCCGACGAGGCCTACCAGGCATTGTCCGCGCGTGCTTTGCCAGCGTTTATGGAACACGGCGCGTTTGATGGAGAACTGGAGTTGATGCGTACCACGGGACACCTGTTCTGGGCGCATATGCGCGGCCGGGCCGTCGTGCCGGGGGACCGCACCAAAGGCACCATCTGGACCATTGAGGACGTGTCCGAAGCGCGCGCGCATCGCGAGCGTCTGACCTGGGCGTCGAATCACGATACCTTGACCGGACTGGCCAACCGGCCAGCCTTTGAAGCCTTGTTGGAGCAGGCCACCGCAGCCGCCGAGCGTGAGCCTTTTTGCGTCATGTTTATCGACCTGGACCGTTTCAAACAGGTCAACGACACCGGCGGCCACGCTGCCGGAGACGCCCTGCTACGCGACGTGGCTCGCGAGCTCTCGGGCAAGGTGCGCAAATCCGATACCGTGGCGCGTCTGGGTGGCGATGAGTTCGCCGTGTTGCTGAGTCGCTGCCCGTTGTCGCAGGCACGCGAGATTGCTGAGAAACTGCGTGTCGCGGTGGACGCATACCGGTTGGTCTGGGAAGGGACCAGTTTTGGCGTCGGCGCGAGCATTGGCATGGTGCGGGTCGATGCCAGTTACACCGCCATGGCCGACGTGCTGCGTGCCGCCGACGCGGCATGTTATGCCGCCAAGCAGCAAGGGCGCAATTGCGTTGTGGTGCACGGCGCCTGAGCCAACTTGTGTGCGCTCACGATCGCAACGCATTTA
>JANYBQ010000038.1 GCA_025360705.1 Betaproteobacteria bacterium
TCACCCGATGGCGCTGGTGCACCCGGAAAAGATCGACGACCCGGCGGTGCGCGAAGAGATCGCCCGGCTGACTCACGGCTACGAGCGCCCGGCAGACTTCTTCGTGCGCCAACTCGCCGAAGGCGTGGGCACCATCGCCGCGGCGTTCTACCCCAAGCCGGTGATCGTGCGCATGTCCGACTTCAAGACTAACGAGTACGCCAGCCTGCTCGGCGGCCGCTGGTTCGAGCCGAAGGAAGAAAACCCGATGATCGGCTTCCGCGGCGCCTCACGCTACACGCACCCGGCCTATGCCGAGGGCTTTGCGCTGGAATGCGCAGCGATGAAACGCGTACGCGAAGCCATGGGCCTGGTGAATGTGAAGCTGATGATCCCGTTCTGCCGCCGCGTGCAGGAGGCCGAGCGCGTGCTGCAGGCGATGGCCGGCCACGGACTCGAACGCGGCGTGAACGGGCTGGAGATCTACGTGATGTGCGAGATCCCCAACAACGTGATCCAGATCGACGCGTTCGCCCGGCTGTTCGATGGCTTCTCGATCGGCTCCAACGACCTGACGCAACTCGTGCTCGGCGTCGACCGCGATTCCGCGCTCGTGGCCTTCGACTTCGATGAACGCGACGAAGGCGTCAAGGTGATGATCCGCCAGACGATAGAGGGCGCGCGGCGCAACCAGCGCCATGCCGGCATCTGCGGCCAGGCCCCGTCCGACTATCCGGAGATCGCCGAATACCTGGTCGAGCTTGGAATCGATTCGATCAGCGTCACGCCCGACACGCTTCTGAAGATCACGCGCGCGGTGCTGGCGGTTGAAAAGCGGCTCGGCCGGCCGCCGCGCGATGATGGCAACGCCGGGCGAGACACCACTGGAGGATCGTCGTGAGCCAACCCATTTCTTCATTCATGGAACGCCAGGTCTGGGCGGTCGATATGGATGACACCGTGGCGGAGGTCGCAAGCCTGTTCGCCCGCCAGGGTCTGTCATGGGCCCCGGTGCTCGAATCCAGGCGTACGATCGTGGGCGCGATCAGCGCATCGGACCTGTTGCAGTTGAATGCGCAAGGGCAGGACCCGACCGCCGTGCGGGCGTGGCAGCGGTGCAGCTACAAGCCCATCAGCGTCAGCCCGGACACGCCGGTCAGCGAAGTGGCACGACTGATGATCGAGAGCAAGATCCACCATGTCGTCGTCATGGACGGCGGGGGCATCGCGGGCGTGGTCTCATCGTTGGACTTCGTACGGACATTCGTCCGTGACTGACGCGATCCAGGTTCAAGGGCGTCGCATTGCGAGGCCCTCCCGGATCATGCGGTTTCAGTTTGACTCTGCGCAAGTGGCGCGCCAGCCTTTGAGCCTGCCGCTACCGTTTGGTAGGCAGCGCTTGATTACGATCAATATCGCGCTGGAACCTGTCCCTTAGTCTAGGCCCGGCTGGCCTTTCCAGCGAAACCCAACCCGAGGACAGCGCATGGACAAAAAACAGACTTGGAACATCGTCTACTGGGGCATCGCGCTGATGCTGGTTTTCTTTTTGCAGAATATTTGGCAAAGCGCGAACCTGGTTGAACCTGTGCCCTACAGCGAGTTTGAAAAAGCGCTGGCGGATGGCCGCATCGCGGACATGACGATCTCGGACCGAACGATCACGGGTCGGCTGAAGGCAGCTGACGGAAGCAAAACCACGTTGTTAGCCACCCGGGTCGAGCCGGACGTGGCGGCGCGGCTGGAGAAGTTCAACGTGCCCTACACCCGGGTGGTGGACAACACGTTCGTGCGCGATCTGCTGTCGTGGGTCGTGCCAGGGCTGGTGTTCGTCGGGCTGTGGTTCTTCGTGATCCGCCGCTTTGCCGACAAGCAGGGCGGCATCGGTGGCTTGATATCGATCGGCAAGAGCCGCGCCAAGGTCTATGTGCAGACCGACACCGGCGTGAGCTTTGCCGACGTGGCCGGCGTCGACGAGGCCAAGGACGAGCTGATGGAGGTGGTGGATTTCCTCAAGCACCCGAAGGACTATGGGCGCCTGGGCGCGCATATCCCCAAAGGCGTGCTGCTGGTGGGCCCGCCCGGCACCGGCAAGACGCTGCTGGCCAAGGCGGTGGCGGGCGAGGCCCGCGTGCCGTTCTTCTCGATCTCGGGCAGCGAGTTCGTCGAGATGTTCGTGGGCGTCGGCGCGGCGCGCGTGCGCGACCTGTTCGAGCAGGCGCGCGCCAAGGCTCCCGCCATCATCTTCATCGACGAACTCGATGCCCTGGGCCGCGCGCGTGGCGCATTCCCGGGCCTGGGCGGACATGACGAGAAGGAGCAGACCCTGAACCAACTGCTGTCGGAAATGGACGGCTTCGATGCCTCGGTCGGGCTGATGATCCTGGCGGCGACCAACCGGCCCGAAGTTCTCGACCCCGCGCTGCTGCGCGCCGGCCGCTTCGACCGCCAGGTGCTGGTGGACCGGGCCGACAAAAAGGGACGCATCGACATCCTGGCCGTGCATGTGCGCAAGGTCAAACTCGACCCTGCGGTCAAGCTCGACGAGGTGGCGGCGCTGACCCCGGGTTTCAGCGGCGCGGACCTTGCCAACCTGGTCAACGAAGCCACCCTGGTGGCTACCCGGCGCAAGGCCGATGCCACCACGCTGGCCGACTTCACCGCCGCGGTCGAGCGCATTGTTGGGGGGCTGGAGCGCAAGAACCGTGTGCTCAACCTGAAGGAGCGCGAGGCGGTGGCGTTTCACGAGATGGGCCACGCATTGGTCGCGCTGGCCCAGGTGGGCAGCGACCCGGTGCACAAGGTGTCGATCATCCCGCGCGGCATTGGCGCGCTCGGCTACACCATTCAGCGGCCCACCGAAGACCGCTACCTGATGACGCGCGGGGAACTGGAACAGAAGATTGCCGTGCTGATGGGCGGGCGCGCAGCGGAAAAGCTGGTGTTCAGCCAGCTCTCCACCGGGGCCTCCGACGACCTGGCCAAAGCCACCGACATCGCTCGCGCCATGGTCACCCGCTACGGCATGGACGAAGGCCTGGGCTACATCGCCTTCGATGCGCCGCGCCAGACCATGCTCGATCTTCCGACTGGAATGCTGCCCAACGCCAGCCCGGTATCGGAAGACACGCAGCGCCGTATCGACGACGCGATCCGCGCCATCGT
This sequence comes from Betaproteobacteria bacterium, assembly GCA_025360705.1. GTDB lineage: Bacteria > Pseudomonadota > Gammaproteobacteria > Burkholderiales > Burkholderiaceae_C > CAISIP01. Next base: position 3,145 of record JANYBQ010000038.1, read on the forward strand.
GATGGGTGGCTTCGACCGCGCGACCTCCATTCTTGGCCTTAATCGCGAAGTGCTGGACCGCAGTGCGCGGGCGCTGCTTGAGAAGGAAACGCTGGATGAAGCCGCGATACGAAGCTTGACGGCCGAGCTGCGGCGCGCGTGAGGGCGACGCTCGCTTCCCTTACTTTCCTTGCGCTGGCGCAATGCGCGCAGTGTCGGCGGCGCGCAAAATTGTCTGGACGCGACGGCCCTTTCGGCCGCACCCAGTCCCATTCAGGAG
>JANYBQ010000039.1 GCA_025360705.1 Betaproteobacteria bacterium
TTCACCAACCCGAAGTACGTCCTGAGCATGATCCTCGCGGTCACGCTGCTGTGGGCCACGCAGTTGCCACAGCTGCGCGTCTTCACCGACTTCGCGGACCTGTTGCCTCAGAACCATCCCTACATCCAGACCTACAACCGCATCAAGGAAAACTTCGGTGGCGCCAACATCATCGTGATGGCGATCGAGGTCGAGAAGGGCACGATCTTCAACGATGAAACGCTGTTGCTGGTCCATCAGGCGACGCTGGGCATCGACGATGTCCCCAGCGTCAACCACAACCTGGTGTCCAGCCTCACCCACCGGACCGCGCGCAAGAACTACCTGACGGCCGACGGCAATTTTGCCTCGGATCGCTACTACGACCCGCTCAAGCCGCAGCACACGGCCGAGCAGCTCGAGGCGATGCGCAAGGACGTGATGGCCAACCCGCAGATCTACGGTCTGCTGGTCTCGCCGAACCTGAAGGCCGCGCTCATCAAGGCGCAGCTCACCGACGGCGCCGTCGACTACACCAAGACCTTCGCGGCGATTCAAAAGGTGCGCGAGTTGGTCGGCAAACCGGGCCACAAGATCTACGTGACGGGCAATCCGATGCTCACCGGTTGGGTCTACACCTATCTGCCGCAGATCGTCACGATCCTGGCCTACTCGCTGGCCCTGCTGGCCACGCTGCTCATCGTGTATTTCCGGCGCTTCTACGGCGTTGCCTTGCCGCTGCTGGGGATCGCGCTGTCCTCGATTTGGGGGCTCGGTTTCATGTCGGCGTTCGGCTACAACCTCGAGCCACTGTCGCTGCCGATCCCCTTTCTGATTGCCGCGCGGGCCACCTCGCACGGCGTGCAGCTGGTGGCGCGCTACTACGAAGAACTGGCCATCACCCACAACGGGAAGAAGGCCGCGCGCAATGCGCTCGATGCCTTGTTCCGGCCCGGCTCGCTCGCGATCATCGTGGACGCGGTGGGCATTGCGGTGATGGTGCTGGGGGCCGCTCCGTTTAACTGGAAGCTCGGTGTGTCGGCCGGTTTCTGGGGCTTCTCGGTGATTTTCACCGTGCACTTCATGGTGCCCCTGGCGCTGACCGTGCTGCCGCAGCCCAAGAAAATCGAGAACAAGAACCAAGGCATGCGTGCCTTCCTCGGCGCCGCCATGGCCGCCACCGGCGGCAGCTACCGAGGCGCGCTCACGATCCTGCTGGTCTCGGCCGGTCTCGTGGTGGTCGGTGCGATGCTGGGCTCGCGGGTGAAGATCGGCGACTCCGAGCCGGGCAGCCCGATCCTGCACCGCAACCATGACTTCAACGTCTCCACCGCGGCCATCAACGAGCTGTTCCCCGGTTCGGAAGAACTGCACATCGTGGCGCGCACCGAAGACAAGGGCGGCATCAAGCGCCCCGAAGTCATGCGGGCGATGGAAGCGTTTCAACGGGAGATGCTCAACGACCCGGCCGTCGGTGGCGTCAAGTCACTGCCCACCGTCGTGCGCGTGGTCAACCGGCTCACGCACAGCGATGACCCGCGCTGGATGCAAATCCCCGACAACCGCGACGAAGTCGGCGGCCTGATGTTCGCCTACATGGCTTCCAACCCGATCCCGGGCGCGCTCAAGGAGTTCATCAATCCGGACGAGAACGAGGCCAACATGGTCTTCTTCTACAAGGACCACAAGGCCGAGACGATCGATCGCGCGATTGCCGTGGCCACCGAGGCCGCCCGCAAAGTTTCTGCGGACGTGCCGGGCTTGAAGATGGAACTCGGCGGCGGAATCATTGGCGTGACCGCAGCCGTCAACGATGCGCTGCACACCGACCACATGCTGATCATTCCGCTGGTGATGTTGATTGCCTTCGTGCTGGTGATGACTTATTACCAGTCGGTCCACGCAGGCTGGCTGATGGTCCTGCCGATGCTCTTCTCCACCATCATGACCTACGCCTACATGGGCGTGAACGGCATCAACATCAACGTCAACACGGTGCCCGTGATTGCGGTGGGCGTGGGCGTGGGCATCGACTACGCGGTTTATTTCATGGACCGCATCCGCGAGGAAATGGCGAAAGTTGGCGACATCTGCAAGGCCTCCATCAATGCGGTGGCGACCACCGGGTCCGCGGTGAGCTTCACCGCTGCGACGCTGATTGCCGGCGTGATCATGTGGGTGTTCATGTCGGACCTGCGGTTTCAGTCGGATGCGGCGCTGCTGCTCTCGTTCATGCTGGTGGTCAATGCCATCGCGGCCATGCTGATCGTGCCGGCATGGTGTGTCGTGTTCAAGCCCAGGTTCGTCGTTGCCTCGCATTTCGATGCGGACGGCGTCTTGGTCGAGGGCCTGAGGTAATCGAAGTAGAAGGGGCCGCGCGGCGACTGCCTGGAGTCGTGCGATGGCATGTTTGGCGGGACGGTTTAACCGGAGGAGACAACCATGAGAAAACTGGTGAATCGAGGCAGGTTGCGCCCGCGCGTCATTGCGACGATGGTGGTCCTGCAAGGAGTATCGGCAGCAGCCTGGGCGCAGGCTCAGGAACCGGCCGCAGACCCCTGGAAGGTCGATATCTATTACGA
>JANYBQ010000087.1 GCA_025360705.1 Betaproteobacteria bacterium
GCAGTGGAAAACCGCCCACCAGGTTGGACTTCGCGGCATCCAGTTCGGCCTGGGTCGGACCTTCCTGTACAAAGCGCACCAGCACCTCGCGCGATACCGCAAGCGCCTGTTTCGCCTGGTCAGGGCGGGTCTGCAAGCCAATGGTGAATGCACCTGCATGCAGACCCGGCGAAAAATAGCTGGAGACGCTGTAACTCAAGCCGCGCTTCTCGCGCACCTCGGAGGTAAGGCGCGAAACAAATCCACCACCGCCCAAAATATAGTTACCCACCGTCAGCGCAAAAAAGTCCGGGTCATTGCGTTTGTAGCCGGGTTGCCCCAGCAGCACATGCGCCTGCGCCGAATCGAAATTGATGCGTCGGTCCAGCGGGCCAGCCAGCGACACAACTTCGGGCACTGCGGGTAATGGCGGGCAAGCCGCCACCGGCCCCGACACCGCCAGCCGATCAAACAACTGGCTCACCAATACATCGGCCTGCGCACGGGTAACCGCCCCCACGATCGACACCTTGGCGCGGCAAGGCGTTATCAAGCTGGCATAAAGGGCTTTCATGTCCGCCACGTCGATATGCGAGAGCGTGGCTTCATTCATCTCGAACCCATACGGATGCGTTCCGTAAACCGCCGTTGCAAAAGCGCGTCCCGCAACCGTGGCGGGCCGGGTTGCGGATTCTTTTAGCGCAGCGTTCAAACGCTCGCGCTCACGCAGCCAGACGGCGGATGGGAAAGCCGGCTCCCCAAGTTGGCGCGCAGCGAGCTGTACCGCCTTGGACAACAAATCGGGGTATGCCAACGAACGCAGCGAGAAACTCATGCGGTCGCTGCCGGCACTGGCGCCGAACGACGCGCCCAGATCGACCCAAGCCTCACTCAAGCCGTTCTCGCCCAGTGCGGGCTCATCGGTCCCGGAACGCTTGCTGGCAAGCACGCCTTTGGAGGTCATACCGGCCGTCACGCTGGCAAGGCCGGCCTTGTCGCCGGGATCGCGGCGGCTGCCGGCATCGAAATCCATCTGCAAATCCACCATGGGAATGGAATGACTTTCTGCCAGATACACCTGCACTCCCGAAGTTTGTGCCCAATGCTGGATCGGTATGCCGGCCGATGCGGTTTGCACCAGTAACAGCGCCATGAATGCCGCGGCCAGATCCCGGGCAAGCCGATATCCCGGCGCCACGGGCCTGGCGTGGCCGGAACGTGTCGAAAGGTCGAGAGACTTCAAAGGCTTAACGGGGTCGAAAATGCCGTGGTTTGCGGGAACGTCGTTAGTCATAAACAGGTTCAATGGCGGGCGCCGGGCGTTGCTGTATGCACCTTGCGAGTCGGGTCAAGCGCTTGCGGGCGCAGCGTCGCAACGGTCAACTGGTCGTCGCCGAAATATTTTGCGGCGACGGCCTTGACCTGGTCCGCCGTAACGCTGCGCAGGCGTTCCACCAGACGCTCCCCTGCATCCAATGGCAGACCCAGCGCCCAGTAACTTCCCAGCGAGCGCGCCTGGTTGAATACCGAATCGAGCTTGTAGATCTCACTGGCCACCCACTGGGTTTTTACGCGGTTCAGCTCCACTTCCGAAATACCGTCCTGCGCGATCCGCGCCACTTGCGCGCGCAAGGCGGCCTCAACCTGTTCAGCCGTCTTGCCCCTGACCGGCACACCGTCCAGCGTAAACAACTGCGGCCCGCGCCCCCACAGGCCATTCGACGCACCGGCACTGTCGGCCACCCTGGCGTCGCCCTGTGTCAATGCGCGGTCCAGCCGCGCGCCGCTGTAGCCGTCCAGTACTTCGGCCAGCACGGTCAGCGCGAGCGCATCATCGTCCGACGATAGCGCCGACGCCGTGCCCAGACCGGTCGCGCCAAGCTCGGGCACTTTGAAAGCCAAGGACACATAAGCCTGCTCGGCCGGGGCCTTGACGTCAATGCGCCTGACTCCTGCCTGATTCGGTTCCAGGCGCGGCTTGCGCGTGGGCACCACGCGCGACGGGATGGATCCGTAATATTTCTCGGCCAATTGGCGCACCTGCGCCACATCCACGTCCCCGGCAACCACCACCGCCGCATTCGCCGGCACATACCAGCGCCGGTAAAACGCCCGCACGTCATCCGCTGTCATGGCATCCAGGTCGTTCATCCAGCCGACGATCGGCCGTCGGTAAGGCGAGGCCATGAATACCGCCGCCGACATCGACTCGTACAGCGTAGCGCGCGGACTGTCCTCGGTCCGCATGCGACGTTCTTCCTTGACGACTTCAATTTCTTTGGCGAACTCGGCATCCGACCACTGGTTGCCCTGGAAACGATCGGCCTCCAGCTTCATGACATCCTCCAGCCGCTGCGATGGAATCTGCTGGTAAAAGCCGGTGTAGTCGCGGCTGGTGAAAGCGTTCTCGCGTCCCCCCAAAGCCGCCACGCGGCGCGAAAACTCGCCCGGAGCCAGATTGGCGGTGCCTTTGAACATCATGTGTTCCAGCGCATGCGCCACACCGGATGTGCCGTCCACTTCGTCCATTGCGCCCACGCGTACCCACAACATGTGAACCGCAGTGGGCGCACGCCGGTCCGGCTTGACGATCACGGTGAGCCCGTTGGAGAGCGTGAATTGCGCGACGTCGGGAGTGGTCTGGGCGGTGGCGGCCCAACATATCAGCAGGCAGAACGAGGTCAGAAAACGTTTCATAGAATGCTAAGACTCTAACGGCACTGTAAATGTTCAGCTTTTTCCGGAAAAAAACCCCTCCCACTGCGCCCGACCCGGAAAAGACCGCAGTACCGAATGCCACCACAGTCGCGCCAGACACGCTTGCGCCAGAAGCGGTACGTAACGGCGCGGTACATTTTTCGCGTCCCGGGCCGCCGACGCTGACTTCACCGGTTACGGTGTCGGTACGGGCATCGTGGACCAACCGGTTGCGCGCCGGGTTGCGCAAGACCAGTTCCAACATCGCCGCGGTATTTACCGGGACCAAGATCGACGAGACCTTGTACGAGGAACTCGAGTCCGCGCTGGTGCTGGCGGATTCAGGCGTCAAGGCGACACAACACCTGCTCGACGACCTGAAGCGCCGTGTCAAAGAAAACAAGACCACCGATCCCGCGACCGTAAAGGTATTGCTCGCCGATGCGATCACGGACCTGCTCACTCCGCTGGAAAAGCCGCTGGTGATCGGGGAGCATCGTCCCACCGTGATGATGGTGGTGGGTGTCAACGGCGCCGGCAAGACAACCTCGATCGGAAAACTGACGCACCACCTGTGTTATCGCGGCGCGTCCGTGTTGCTCGCGGCGGCCGACACCTTTCGCGCCGCGGCCAAGGAGCAGCTCGCGGTTTGGGCGGACCGCAATACGGTGGAGATCATCAGCCAGCAAGGCGGCGACCCGGCTGCCGTGAGTTACGACGCCGTCACGGCAGGCAGCGCGCGCGGCAAAGACGTGGTGCTGGTGGACACGGCGGGCCGCCTGCCGACCCAACTGCATCTGATGGAGGAATTGCGAAAGATCAAGCGTGTGATCTCCAAGGCCGACGCAAGCGCGCCGCACGAGATTTTGCTGGTAATCGACGGCAATACCGGACAGAACGCAGTGGCCCAGGTGAAGGCCTTCGACGATGCGCTCAAACTCACCGGCCTGATCGTCACCAAGCTCGACGGCACGGCCAAGGGCGGAGTACTGGCGGCGATTGCACGCGAGCGGCCGATCCCGGTCTATTTCATCGGTGTCGGCGAAAAGCTCGAAGAGCTGGAGACATTCAACGCACGCGAATTCGCCCAGGCATTGCTGGCGTAAGTTATTCAAATCCGGGCCGACGGAACATGATGCAGCCACCACCCAAAAATAGCGTCAAAAATCCCACCTCTCGCCGCGCGGTTCTGGCAACCATCGGCGCAGCCATGACGACACAGTTAGCTTGGCCAGTGTGGGCACAAGGTAGCGCTGCCTGGTCCGCCATTGAAGCCCGCGCACGCGGGCAGACGGTGTACTTCAACGCCTGGGCCGGCAGCGAGCGTATCAACGCTTACCTGCATTGGGCCAGCGATGAAGTGCGGCGCGCATTCGGCGTGAAACTCGAACACGTAAAGATATCGGACACCGCCGAAGTGGTCAAACGCGTGCGGGCCGAAAAAGCCGCCGGCAAAGCGGAGGGTTCGGTAGACCTGGTGTGGATCAACGGCGAAAACTTTCTGGCCATGAAACGCGAGTCCATGCTGTTCGGTCCGTTCGCCGAAAGCCTGCCCAGCTTTGCCTATGTGGATGTGGTGGGCAAACCGACCACCCGGATCGATTTTTCGGAACCTGTCGCGGGCATGGAAGCGCCTTGGGGCATGGCGCAACTGACCTTTTTCGCCGACCGCAAACGCGTGCCCACGCCGCCGCGCAGCATGGCCGCGATGTTGGATTTCGCACGCGCCAACCCCGGCCGGCTGGCCTACCCGCGCCCGCCCGATTTTCACGGTGTCACTTTCGTCAAGCAGGCCCTGGTCGATTTGTGTCCGGACCGTTCGGTGTTGTACAAACCCTTCACGCTGCGGGACATGGCCACTGCAGCCGCGCCGCTATGGACCTACCTGGATGCGTTGCATCCGCGGTTGTGGCGCTCCGGCAAGCAGTTCCCACAGAACGCGGCCGCCGTGCGCCAGATGATGTCGGACGGCGAGCTCATGCTCGCGTTCACGTTCAACCCGAACGAGGCCGCGAATGAGATCTCCGCCAAGCGGTTGGCCGACAGCGTGTACAGCTACCAGTTGACGGGCGGAACCATCGGCAACACGCATTTCCTGGCGATACCGTTCAACGCCAGTGCCAAGGAGGGCGCCCAGGTATTGGCGAACTTCCTGCTCTCGCCTGTTGCGCAGGCGCGCAAGGCCGACATCGCTCAATGGGGCGACCCTACGGTGCTGGCGCTGGACAAATTACCGGCGACAGAACGTGCGCGGTTTACCGTGACGCCATTGCCCGGGCAAGTCGAACAGACCATGCCGGCCATCCCCGAGCCGCACGGCAGCTGGGTCAATCCGCTTGAGAAGGAGTGGCTGCACCGGTACGGCTGAGCCCCCGCTAGCGGCAACAACGCATGCCCTCAGCGCAACGGTGGCCGGTTATCGCAGGTACCCGAGAACAACATCTCGCCGCTTGCCGCGGTGCGCCGCACATCCATTGCCTGGCGGTTAATGCGCCACTTGCTGTTGCTGCCGAACCGGACTTCACCCGCGCTAACTTCGCCCGAACTGAGCCACTGCCGGTTCACGGCCACGGCATTCGCGCTTTCGCTGAAACGCACTTCTACGCCGCTTCGGGCTTCGTCGCTGCCGTTGGGCTGCAACTCGCAATAAATAGTTTGCATGTCGGTCGGGCCGCCGCGCTCGAACAAGTCCTTTGCAACGCGCGAGGCCCGGCCCGGCTGTCGGGTACTTTCACACGCGAACTCGGCCGCGAACCAGGTGCCGTCAAGCAGCTTGGCGCTGGAAAATTCGAGTTGGCCCGCCAAGGCGCGGACTTTGGCATCGGCCGGCTTCGCAGCGAAGCGCAAGGGCTTTTGACAGTCGGCGACAAACTCGGTAGTGCCTCGAATCGGCAAGGGTTGGTTGGCGTTGATACGTACCAGCGTCCCTGCCACGTAGCGGCGGTCGATAATTACCAGCGACAGGTTGTCGACGCCAAACAACACGTCGTCAACCCGCTGCAATAACTGGTACCCGCGGTTGTTGTTCCACTGCGCCCAACTCGCCGGTGACGCCGTCAGCGCCAGCAAAAAGCACAAAGCGATTCGAAAAGCGCGTGTCATACGGCTCAACATACACATCGATTCACGCTTGTATCCCATCCCTTCGGCTATGTGATTGTTATAGTTCCAGTCGCGGTTCCAATCGGACCCGGCGACACCAGCCCAGAACCAACGACATGACCCAATATCTGCCCTGCATAGAGACCACCAGCGGTCCCAATCCCACTGCGTCCGTCATCTGGCTGCATGGCCTGGGTGCCGATGGCAACGACTTTGCATCGATTGTGCCCCAGCTCGATTTGACCGGCTGCGCCCCGATCCGCTTCGTGTTTCCGCACGCGCCGCGTATGCCGGTGACGCTGAATGGCGGTTATGTCATGCCGGCCTGGTACGACATCCTGGGCACCGAAACACAAAGGGTGGAAGACGCCGCCGGTATACGGCACTCGGCGCTGGCGATCGAGGCTCTGATACAACGCGAGTTGGAACGTGGTGTCAAAGCCGACCGGATCGTGCTGGCCGGGTTTTCGCAAGGCTGTGCGATGGTGCTTTACACCGGCCTGCGTTACCCGCAAAAACTTGCGGGCATCATGGCGTTATCGGGTTATTTGCCGATGGCCGACAGCATGGTTACCGAGCGCAGCGCCGCCAACCAGCAGACACCGATTTTCATGGCCCACGGCACTGCGGACCCGATGATCGTCATTGCACGCGCCGAGACCTCGCGCGATGCGCTCCAACGCATGGGCTACGCGGTTCAATGGCACCCATACCCGATGCCGCACAGCGTTCATCCCGCTGAGATCAAGGACATCGGCGATTTTTTGCGCTCGGTCGTGGGAGCGCCGCGCAACTGACGCAATGCGGCCCGGTCCGCCCATGCGCACCGACCGCGTTTGGCCCATACTGCTGATCACGCTGCTTGGCGTGCCGCTTGTTTTGTCCGCTTGGGCGGCACTTATGGCCGGTGCCGATCTACCGGCTTGGCGGGCTTTGTTCACCGGCCGTTCGACCTGGACAGCGCTGGCGCTGAGTGCCTGGACCGGCGTGGCCGCCACCGCCTTGGCAGTCGGCATTGCCGCATGGCTATTGGCGCGCAATTTTCCCGGTCCCCGATGGTCCCATATGGTCCGTGTGCTGGGGCCGATGCTGGCCATGCCGCACGCCGCTTTCGGCATTGGCATGGTGTTTCTGCTTGCGCCCAGCGGTTGGCTGTTGCGGCTCTTTTCCCCCTGGGCCACCGGCTTTTCCGCGCCGCCGCCATGGAGCACTACACAGGATCCCTGGGGGCTGGGGCTGATCGCTGTGTTGGTCGCCAAGGAAGTGCCGTTCCTGTTGTGGGTAGCGGCTTCCCACCTGCAGCGGGCCGAGGTGGCGCAGCGCCTTACGCGGGACCTGCAGGTTGCGCGCAGCATGGGCTATGCCGCTGACACCGCATGGTGGCGCGTCGTGTGGCCCCAGCTGTGGCCGCGGTTGCGCTTGCCGATGCTGGCCGTGCTGGTCTACTCGATGACGGTGGTGGACGTAGCGCTGGTGATCGGCCCCGGCTCGCCCCCTACGCTGGCGGTGCTGGCATGGACCTGGCTGCTGGATGCAGACCTGGCGACCAATGCCCAAGGCGCGGCAGCGGCGTGGCTGCTGGCGTGCGTGCTGGGACTTGTGGTAGGCCTTTTTTTGCAATTGATCAATTTGAATTTATGGGGCCGACATCGCACCTCGGGCAAACGCGGCGCATTGCCGTCAACACGCCACGGATCGGGAGCAAGCAACGGCATCGCCTTACTGGTCGGGCTGTACCTGGCGGTAATGCTGGCACTGGCGGTTGGCAGCGTATCGGGCGTTTGGGCGTTTCCGGCGCTGCTGCCGCAAACCTTCAGCTTCGATGCATGGGGTTCGGTATGGAGCAGTGCATCTACCATCGTCACGACCTTGACGCTGGGTCTGGCCAGCGGCGTCAGCGCGTTGCTGTGGTCGGTGGCGTGGCTGGAGACCGCACCCCGTAACTGGGACGCTTTATTGCGCCGCGTTGTCTACCTCCCGCTGGCATTGCCATCGGTGTTATGGGTGATCGGAGTGCATGCCACCACGTTGCGCCTCGGCATGGACGCGCGCTGGGGCGGCCTGTGGCTTGCGCACACGCTAGCAAGCGTGCCGTACGTGCTGATTGCCTTGAGCCCCGCCTACAGCGGTTTCGATCCGCGTTACCGCTTTGTCGCCGCTACGTTGGGCCGCAGCCGCGCCGCGTTTTTGTGGCAGGTCAAGTGGCCGCTGTTGCGGGCATCGCTCACGTCGGCGATGGCCGTCGGGTTTGCGGTCAGCGTGGCGCAATATTTGCCTACGCTGTTTATTGGCGCGGGGCGCTTTGCCAGTGTCACGACCGAGGCCGTGACACTGGCATCGGGCGCACAACGCTCATTGACTTCGGCTTATGCCTGGCTGCAATGGCTGCTACCCGCGCTGGGTTTCTCGATGGCGGCTTGGGCCGGCAAACCGCGGCGTTTCTAACCGGCCGCTGGAGCACCGCAATAGAAGCTGGAAACGCCGGTCGCGCAAATTAGGGACTGCGCGGGGTGCCGCCAAGCCAGCTATTTGCTCGCGGCCCGGGCGGGCGCTTTGATTGCCGCTGCGGGAGTGGGGGTGGCAGGAGCCGTGTCCGCGGCTGGTGTGACAGGAGGCAACCCCAGGTGAGCGGCAATCGCCAGTTCCAGCGCTTTGATTTTCGGCTCCATGGTGCCTTTGGTCTCGGCCACGAGTTTGTCAGAGAGCGACTTTTGCAGGTCACCACCCATCTGCTGGTACTTGCGGTTCACGGGAGATTCAAGCAGCGCAATCAGCTGCTTGAGTTCGTCTTCGGTAAAGCGCTCGTCCAGCATGGAACCTATCGTCGACGGCGCAAGCTTGAGAGCACGATCGCGCATCATGGGCAACACGTCATCGCCGTACTTCTTCAAGTCGGCCTGAATATCTTTGGCGATCGGATCGCGTTTGTCGGGTGGGATACGGGTCTGCATCACCATGCGAACCTGCTGCATCATGATCGCGGCCGGCTGTTCCGCCAACACGCGTGCAACGCCTTCGATCGCCGGCTGCTGCAGTTGCAGGACCTTCGCGACCAGTTCTTTTTTAGCCGCCGTTGTCTGGGCGCCGACCGCGGCGCCAAGCGTCACCAGCGCAACGGCAAACACGCTTTTCATCTTCATGCTGACTCTTTCAAAACACCGGGATCGGAACGACTGGCAAAGCGCCTGACGGCGCGCCACGTATTATCACTCCCGGTCCTGGCGGCTGCCGGGTCCGACCCCATGACCCTGCACATCCACATTACCCGCATCGCAACCGCCAAAGCTACCTTGGTGCACGACCTGGATCTGCTGGTGAGCCCGGGGGTAATTCACACGGTCATGGGGGCCAGCGGCTCGGGCAAGTCCAGCCTGCTGGCGGCGGTCTGCGGAACGCTGGCGCCGGAGTTGCAGTTCGAGGGACGTATTACCCTGCAAGGGCGGCGCCTCGACCAACTCCCGACCGAACAGCGGCAGGTTGGAATCCTGTTTCAGGATGCCCTGTTGTTCGCCCATATGACCGTGGCGGAAAACCTGCTGTTCGCGCTGGCCCCGGGACCGCTGGCACAGCGCAAGGCACGCGTGGCGCAGAGCCTGAGCGACCTGGAGCTGACGGCTTTTGCCAACGCCGATCCCGCCATTTTGTCGGGTGGCCAACGCGCACGCGTGGCCTTGATGCGTGCCCTGCTGGCCGAGCCACAGGCCTTGCTGCTGGACGAGCCTTTTTCCCGACTCGACGCGGACCTGCGCGCGCGCATACGCCAATTTGTGTTCGAGCTTGTAAGCAGACGACAAATCCCGGTGCTGTTGGTGACGCACGACGACGCGGACATTGCCGACCCGGCGCACCTGACCCGGCTCGGTTGACATCACCATCCCGTCATGCTGGACCGTGTAGCCACTGCCTTGATCAAACCCGCGGTGAGCCGGCTCGCGCGCGTGCTGGTAAGCCGGCGCATCGGCGCGAACCAGATGACCGTGCTGGGATTCGCAGTCGGCCTGCTTGCCGCGCTTCTGATCGCGCATGGACATTTCCTGATCGGTGCCGGAGCTATTCTGCTGTCGCGCCTGTGCGACGCGCTTGACGGCGCCATGGCGCGCCAGACCCAGGTAACTGACGTGGGGGGGTTTCTGGACATTGCGCTAGATTTCCTGTTTTATGCCGCCATTCCGCTCGCGTTTGCATTTGCCGACCCGGCCCGCAATGCACTGGCGGCCGCTGCATTGCTGGCTGCGTTTGTCGGCACGATGTCGAGTTTTCTCGCGTTTGCGATACTCGCGGCCAAACGCCACATGAGCAACCTGGCGTATCCCGACAAATCGTTTTATTTTCTGGGTGGCTTGACCGAAGCAACGGAAACATTGGCATTCCTGCTGGCCATGTGTTTGTGGCCACTACAGTTCGCGCTGCTGGCTTATGTGTTTGCCGCCTTGTGCGCCGTGACGACCGCAACGCGTATCTGGTGGGGCTGGCGCTCGTTCCAGTAATCCAGCACCTGCGCGCAAGCGGCCTACAGCTTCTTCGACCGCTCGCTGACGTAGTCGTGCAGCTGGGTGTTGATGGTCGAGATGCGGTACTCCACCGGTTTCTCGCCGAACGTCAACGCGACGCGGTGCACCTCCAGCACCGGCAAGCCAATTGCCACACCCAGTATCCTGGCGGTAACGCGATCCGCGGCGGCGGCGCGGGTGCGCTCGTGCGCACGCAAAACCGTGATGCCGAAGTCGGTCTGGTACAGGCTGTAGATGGTGCTGGGTCGATCCCGCAGGCGCTTTTCGCTCAGGCCCTTGAACAGCAGCGCCGCAATGGTGATCCGGTCATGCAACACGGCGCGCCCGTTAAGCGACAACCGGTTGTCGAACCGTATGACCGGATCGCCCGGCTTGATTCTCAGCGCCGCGGCGTCCAGCTCGCCGGCCCGGTCGCGCTCGAAGGCGACACACTCCACCGTGGGATAGTCGGCCGGTCGGACCGATTCGGAAAAACGCGGGTCGGGCCTGGGCTCGATGTGAAAAAAATGAAACAGGAAACGATCGCTGTTGTGCGACGCAACGAAGGTCCCCTTGCCCTGGCGGCGTACCAGAGCATGTTCGTGCACAAGCTCATCGACCGCGCGCCGCAAGGTCCCGATGCTGACCTTCAGCGAACGCGCAATCACCGCTTCGTTGGGCAAAGCCTGCCCGGCACGGCAGCGTCCCGATTCGATCGCATGCTGCAACTCACGCTTGACCTGGCGGTACAAAGGCGTGGTACCGGTCTGCGTCAGTGGTACCAGATCGAGCGTATCGATTTTCATGCTGGGGCTGGAGTGTAGCCAGATTTTCACAGGACATTCAACTCATATGAATGACTGGGTTGACAGCGCCCGGCGCGTAATTAAACTTCTGCTCTTTCGTGACCCTGGAGCATCCATGATTCATTTTGTTCTGCATGACGCCAAAGACACCGTGGCGGTCGTGGTGGTGGAAGGTATAACGGCCGGCACCCCCATGACCGGATGGATCATGGACGAGGACCGCATGCTCGATGTGCAGGCCCGGCAGGACATCCCGATTGGCCACAAGGTAGCGCTCAAGGACATGGCTGTCGGCGACACCGTGTGGAAATACGGCATCGATATGGGCAAGGTAGTGGCGCCCATCCAGATGGGCCAGCACGCACACGTACACAACATCAAAACCAAACGCTGGTAGTGGTGCGCCTCACAGGGCTACTACTACGCCCGCTCAGGCACACAACCCAACCCAAAATTTGAAAGATACCCATGTCCATCGTCAATAAATCAACTTCGTTTCTCGGCTACCGGCGCGAAAACGGCCGGGTCGGCATCCGCAACCACGTCATCATCCTGCCGCTGGACGACTTGTCCAACGCGGCGGCGGAGGCCGTCGCGCACAACATCAAGGGCGTGATGGCCATTCCGCACCCCTACGGGCGGCTGCAGTTCGGCGCGGACCTGGAGCTGCACTTTCGCACGCTGATCGGCACCGGCTGCAACCCCAACGTCGCGGCTGTTGTTGTTATCGGTATCGAGGACGGCTGGACGCAGAAAGTGGTGGACGGCATCAAGTCCACCGGCAAGCCGGTGGTGGGCTTCGGCATCGAACTCCATGGCGACCACGACACCATCATGCGCGCCAGCAAGGCCGCGCGCGAATACGTGCAATGGGCCAGCGAAAAGCAACGCGAAGCCTGCGCGATCTCCGAGTTGTGGGTGTCCACCAAATGCGGCGAGTCCGACACCACCTCGGGTTGCGGCTCCAACCCGACCGTGGGCAATGCCTTCGACAAATTGCATCCGCTGGGCAACACCCTGTGTTTCGGCGAAACCACCGAAATCACCGGCGGCGAACACATTGTGGCGGCGCGCTGCGCCAGCGACGCGGTGCGCGAGAAGTTCATGTTCATGTTCAACCGCTACCAGGACGTGATCAACCGCCACAAAACCAGTGACCTGTCGGACAGCCAGCCGACCAAGGGCAATATCGCGGGCGGGTTGACCACGATCGAAGAGAAAGCCTTGGGCAATATCCAGAAGATCGGCAAAATCTGCACCGTTGACGGCGTGATCGACAAGGCCGAAATGCCGACCCACCCGGGACTGTGGTTCATGGACTCCAGCAGCGCAGCGGCGGAGATGGTGACGCTGTGCGCGGCCTCCGGTTATGCGCTGCATTTTTTCCCCACGGGCCAGGGCAATGTGATCGGCAACCCGATTTTGCCGGTCATCAAGATCTGCGCCAACCCGCGCACCGTGCGCACCATGAGCGAACACATCGATGTGGACAGCTCGGGCCTGTTGCAGCGCGAGATTACGCTGGACCAGGCCGGCGACAAACTGCTGGAGAACATGCTGCGCACCGCCAATGGCCGGCTCACCGCCGCCGAAGCGCTGGGACACCGCGAGTTCGTGCTGACTCGGCTGTACGAGTCGGCATGAGACATCGAGTGCCAACTCCCCCGCGCCAAAAGGGCAGCCAGGACACGCAGGGCCGGACGTGGGGGCATGCTTGAGTCGTATCGTCATCAGCGAGTTCATGGACGAACGCGCGGTCTCGCAACTGGCGGCCATGCACGATGTGTTGTATGACCCGGCACTGGTGGACGACATGCCGCGCCTGCTGGCCGAAGCGCAATTTGCCGGCGCTTTGGTGGTGCGCAACCGCACCCAGGTACGCGGCGAACTGCTCGCGGCATTGACCCGTTGCAAGGTGGTTGGAAGGCTGGGGGTGGGGCTGGACAATATCGACCTGCCGGGCTGCGAAACGCGGGGCATGCAGGTTATCGCCGCCAGCGGTGCCAACGCGCTTGGCGTCGCCGAATACGTGATCGCCAGCGCAATGCTTTTGCTGCGCGGTGCCTTCACCTCCACGGCCGATGTCGCAGCCGGCAAATGGCCCCGTCTCGCGCTGGGCAACGGTCGCGAGACGGCCGGCAAGACCCTGGGGATCATCGGTTTTGGCTCCATCGGACAACTGACCGCGCGACTGGCCCAGGGACTCGGAATGCGGGTGATCGCCTTCGATGCGCCGCTGCAAACCGATGCGCCGGTTTTCCGGCAGACCGGCGTGCAATGCGTTTCCCTTCACGAACTCGTTAGCGGCTCAGACGTGGTGAGCTTGCATGTTCCCCTAGTGGACACTACACGCGGTCTGTTCGACGCAGCGCGGGTTGCCGCCATGAAGGCGGGTGCGATATTGATCAACACCTCACGCGGTCACATAGTGGATATCCAGGCAGTCGCAAACGCATTGCGCCTCGGGCATCTGGGCGGAGCGGCAATCGACGTGTTCGACAACGAGCCACTGGCCGCCTCGGCGGCTTTGGTGGATTGTCCCAACCTGCTGCTGACACCCCATATCTCGGGCGTCAGCGCCGAGTCGAACGAGCGTGTGTCTTTCATGATTGCCGAGAAGGTATTGGAAAGCCTGCGCTGATGGCAAACCTATCGCTGGCCATCGCTACCGACTTTGTGACGCACGCGCTGCAAAACGCCGGGGCGGGTACCGCCATGGCCGTCTCCACGGCACGCGCCTTGGTGCTGGCCGAGGCCCAGGGATTGGCGTCACACGGCCTGAGCCGGGTACCGCAATATGCAACCCACCTGCGCAACGGCCGGGCCGATGGCAAGGCGATTGCGGCTGTGGCACGGCGCAAGGGAGCGGCCTTGCTGGTTGACGCCAAACAGGGGCTGGCATTTCCGGCCTGCGATCTGGCGATTCGGGAAACCATCGCTACCGCACGGGAAACCGGTGTGTGTTTTGCCGGGGTTACCAACAGCCACCATTGCGGCGTCCTGGTCGACCACCTGCGCCCCGTCGCGGGCGCTGGGCTGGTGGGCCTGGGCTTCGCGAATTCACCCTCCGCGATGCCGGCCGCCGGTGGCAAACACCCGGTGTTTGGCACCAACCCGGTTGCGGCGGTATTCCCGCGCAGAAACGCCCATCCGCTAATGATCGACCTGTCGCTGAGCGAAGTGGCGCGCGGCAAACTGATGGTGGCGGCCAAGGAGGGAAAAAGCATTCCGCTGGGCTGGGCGCTGGACGAAGCGGGCCAACCCACCACCGATCCCAAGGCCGGCATGATGGGGTCGATGTTGCCATTCGGCAGTGGCTCCGCAAGCGGCCCGGGAGCATCCGCCAGCCCCAAGGGCGCGATGCTCGCGCTGATGGTCGAGTTGTTGGTGACGGCCCTGACAGGGGCACAGTTCGGGTTTGAAGCCTCGTCATTTTTTGTCGACACCGGCAACCAGCCGCGTATCGGGCAGGCGTTTATCGTGCTGGACCCCGGTGCGCTGGCCGGGACCGACGTATATTTCGAACGCATGGAGACGGTGATTGCCGAGATGCTGGTGGACGATGGCGTGCGCGTGGCCGGAGCGCGCAGAATGGCACTGGAAACAAAGGCGCGGCAGAGCGGGATCACTATTGCCGACGCATTGCTGGCGCAACTCGAAACGCTGGCCGGTTAGACCCAAAACTCAGGAGCATTCGCATGCAACGTCGTGACGTCGTTATAGGCGCAGCAGCGGCGGCCTTGGCCGGACTACCCGGCGTGGTTCAAGCGCAGGAGTTTCCCAAAGCCGGCACAACCATCAAATACATCGTTCCGTTCCCGCCCGGCGGCCTGACCGACGTCATGGCCCGCATTGTTGGCCAGAAACTCGGCGAGGCCTGGAAGGTGCCTGTCGTGGTGGACAACCGGGCCGGCGGTAACGCGCAAATCGGCGCCGACCTGGTGGCGAAGTCGGCTCCCGACGGCAGCAATTTGCTGGCCATCACGCTCACGCATGCCGCCAACGTGTCGCTGTTTCCCGATGCGCCCTACAGCCTGACACGGGACTTGCGCCCGGTTGCCTTGCTGGCGGGCTCACCGATGCTGATTGTGGTGCCGGCCAACAGCGCGATCACCGACTTCAAGGAGCTGGTCAGACAGTCGCGCGTCAAACAACTCAACGCTGGCTCCAGTGGCAACGGCACGCCACCGCATCTGACGATGGCGCTGTTCAATGACCTGAACCACTCCGTCATGACCCACGTGCCGTACAAGGGTGGCGCGCCCTCGATGAGCGATCTGATAGGTGGTCAGATAGACGTCATCTTCTCCAACTTCCCCGAGTCGATTGCGCATGTGCGCAGCGGCAAATTACGCGCGCTGGCGCTGTGCAGCGCTACGCGCCACGCAATGGTGAACGATGTGCCCACCACGATCGAGGCTGGCATGCCGGGCTTGCAAGTGGAGAACTGGACCGCGGCCATGCTCCAGGGGAACACGCCGGACGCGATCGTGGAGCGCTATTCGCGCGAGATGGTCAAGATCATGACCAGTGCGGACATGGATGAACGCGCCCGGCAACAGGGGTTCAGTGTCACACCCAAAGGCGCGAGCGACTTTGGCGTGTTCCTGAAAAGTGAAATCGAACGCTGGGGCCGCATCATCAAGACCGCCCGGATTACCGCGACGTAATCCAGCCAGAAAAATGGCATTGGTCAGCTTGACCAACGCGGCCGTGCACATCATCGCGATGGCTGGGCGTGCTGGTGTGGGATTGAGCCTGGACGACCTGGACGCCATAGGTCGCAGGGTGCCGGTATGGC
>JANYBQ010000110.1 GCA_025360705.1 Betaproteobacteria bacterium
GGAGGCATCCATATAAGACAGCATGATTCCCCGCACTCTTTTCAGTTCCGATCACGACGTGTTCCGCGACAGCGTGCGGCGTTTTATCGCCGAACACGTGGTGCCGCACCACGCCGACTGGGAAAAAGCCGGGCAGGTTCCGCGCGCGCTCTGGCGCAAGGCCGGTGAACTCGGCCTGTTGTGCTGCAACGTGCCCGAAGCGTACGGTGGCATGGGAGGCGACTTTTTACACAGCACCATCCTGATAGAAGAGATGGCGCGTGTCGGCGCGACCGGGCCGACGTTTTATTTGCATTCGGACATCGTCGCGCCTTACCTGGTCGATTTCGGCAGCGAGGAACAAAAGCGCCAATGGCTGCCGAAGATGGCCAGCGGAGAAGTGGTGGCGGCGCTGGGCATCAGTGAACCGTCCGGCGGCAGCGACGTGCAGGCGATGCGCACGCAGGCGCTGCGCGACGGCGACGACTATGTCATCAACGGGCAAAAGGTGTTCATCACCAATGGCCACAGCGCGGACCTGCTGGTGCTGGCCTGCAAGACCGACCCGAAAGCGCGCGGCAAGGGTGTCAGCCTGATCCTGGTCGAAACCGATCGCCCGGGCTTTACCCGCGGCCGCAAGCTCGAAAAAATCGGCTGCAAGGCGCAGGACACCTCCGAGCTGTTTTTCTCCGACCTGCGGGTGCCCACCAGCAATCTGCTGGGGCAGGAGGGTGGTGGCTTCGTGCAGCTGATGACGCAACTGTCGCAGGAACGGCTGGTGCAGGCGATCCGCGGCGTGGCCAGCTCGGAGGCGGCGCTGGAGTGGACCATCGCCTATGTGACAGAGCGCAAAATGTTCGGCCACACACTGGCTGACTTCCAGAACACGCGCTTCAAGCTGGCCGAACTGCATGCCGAAGTGCTGGCACAGCGTGTCTTCGTCGATCGTTGCATCGAGCTGCATCTCAAGGGTAATTTCGACCCGACCGACGCGGCAGCCGCAAAGTTGGTGACAACCGAACTGCAGGGCCGCGTGATGGACCAGTGCCTGCAATTTTTTGGCGGCTGGGGGTATATGTGGGAGTACCCGATCGCGCGCGCTTTCGCGGATGCCCGCATGTGCCGGCTGGGCGGCGGAACGGCGGAGGTGATGCGGCAGATCATTGGCAATTCGCTGTTGCCCAAGGTGCGCAAAGCCGCCTGACGAACATATGTACCCGTCGGTACTTAAATAATCTAAACTTATCTATATAGTTCTTGAAAGTATGTTAATATTTGAAGACACCATGGAAGCAGCGCACGGCGATACAAAAGCTGCCGCGGGCGATACATGTCGCGCGATCTAGCCACAGGAGACGCACCATGATTTCAAGACGCAAGCTGATCCACGCGGTTGCGGCCGGCAGCGCGGCCACACTGCTACCCGAGGCGTTTGCCCAGTCGTCCAGCTGGCCGGAAGCTCCGGTAAAAATAATCGTGCCGTTTACGGCCGGCGGCGCTTCCGACGTGTTAACCCGGATACTGGCCGAAAAATTGCAGACCAGACTGGGACAAAACTTCATTGTTGACAACCGTACCGGTGCGGGCGGCAATATCGGCATGGAGGCGGTCAAGAACGCGCCAGCCGATGGCTACACCATCTCGTCGGCCACCATCGGGACCTTGTCGATCAATCAGTTTCTTTTTTCCAAGCTAGGTTACGACCCGGTGCAGGACTTCGCCTACGTCTCGATGATCTGGGAAAACTGCAACGTGTTCGTCGTGGCACCACAGCACCCCGCCAAGACGGTGCAGGAATTCCTTGTCTGGGCGCGCAAGCAACCCAAAGGCGTCACCTTCGGTTCCGCCGGGGTCGGCACTACGCCGCATCTTGCCGGCGAGTTGTTCCGCGTGCGCGCCGGCATCCAGGCGCTGCATGTGCCTTACCGCGGCGCGGCCCAGTCCATGCCCGCATTGATAGCCGGCGACACCGATTTCGCCATCGACAACATCGCCAGCTATATGCCGCTGATCCGCGCTGGCAAAGTGCGGGCACTGGCCGTGACGTCCCTGGCGCGCTGGCCGACACTGCCCGAGGTACCGACCATGGCCGAGGCGGGCGTGCGCGACTTCGTGGTCACTTCCTGGGGCGCTTTTGTGATGCCCAAAGGAACGCCAGTGGCCATCGTCAACAAACTGTCCGCTGCGGTGCAGGCAATTGCCACTGACCCGGCGGTACAGCAAAGGTTTCTGGACACTGGAGCACGCACCATTGCCACATCGCCGCAGGAGACGTTCGCGTTTGCCGAGCGCGAGCGTGTCAAGTGGAAAGAGGTGGTGCATTTGTCCGGTGCCAAGATGGACTGATGATGGACGCGCCGTTCAGCCGGACCTTTATCGAGTTGGTGCGCGAGCAGGCCATCCGGCTGCCGCGGGCGACCGCGTTGGTCTGTGCCCAGGGCCGGTTTACCTATGGCGACCTCGCCGCACGGGCCGCGAAGGTTGCGGCCGCATTGCAGAAAAGTGGCGTAGTGCGCGGTGACCGGGTTGGCCTGCTGTTAAGCAATCGGGTCGAGTGGCTCGACGTCTTCCTCGGGGCGGGGGCGCTGGGCGCAGTGATCGTACCGCTCAGCACCTGGTCCACACGGACCGAACTGGCTTTTTTGCTACAGGACGCGAATCTCGTGTTGCTGGTTGCCGGGGCGCGTTTTGGCGCGAGCGACTTTCAGGCGGACCTGAGCGCTCTTCAGGGCACGCCGGGCATGCCGTTGGCGGACCGGATCTGGTTGCTGGACAGTGTTGAGCGGCCATTGCCATTCGCGCGTTTTGACATTGTGCTGGAACACGTGGGCGAGTTTGAAGCGCCTCCACCCGGGAGCGGTCCCTGTGCTGGTGAAGACGCGTTGGTGCTGTACACCTCGGGCTCCACCAGCGCGCCCAAGGCGGTGCCGCTACGCCAGTTTGCCGTGATCGAAAACGGCTTCAACATCGGAGAACGCCAGGGCTTGAGCGCCGCCGACCGCGTGCTGCTCGCGTCGCCCCTGTTCTGGGCGTTTGGCGGATCGAACGCATTGCCGGCTACGTTTTCGCATGGCGCCACGCTAGTGCTGATGGAGAAGTTCGACGCCAGCGAGGCGCTCGCAACCATCGAACGCGAACGCTGCACTTCGTTCTACACCTTGCCGGCCATGACATCGGCATTGGTCCATCACGCCAATTACAACAAGGCAGCTTTGTCCAGCTTGCGCACCGGCGTCATGATCGGCAGCGCCGAAGAGTTCCTGTTCGCGGTTGACAAACTTGGTATCGCCGAGTTGTGCAATGTCTATGGCGCCACCGAAACCTGCGGCAATTGCTGCGTGACCTGGCACCACTGGCCACTACAGCGCCGGGCGTTTTGCCAGGGCCCGCCGCTGCCGGGCCAACGCCTGCGTTTCGTGGATGAAGATACCGGCGCCGTCGTGCCGGCCGGTACACCCGGGTTGGTAGAAGTCAGCGGCGGTTATGTAACCCAGGGCTACAGCGGTGCCAGTGCCGCGCAGAATGAAAAGACTTTTACGGCCGATGGTTTCTACCGCTCGGGCGACATGGGCAAGCTCAGCGCCGACGGGGATTTCGTCTTTGTCGGGCGCGTCAGCGAAATGATAAAACGCGCGGGCATCAATGTATCGCCGGCCGAGGTGGAAGCGGTACTGCTGCGCCATCCATCGGTACGGGAGGTTGCCGTTGTCGGTGTTCCCGACACGGCACGCGGCGAACGTATTTTTGCTTTCGTGGTCCCTGCGGCGTCCGCGCAATTCGATGTCGACGTGTTGATGCGCCACTGCGCGGCCGAAGCATCGAAATACAAGCTGCCCGACCATATCGAATCCTGCAGCCGCCTGCCGCTGACCGTGACTGGCAAATTGCAGCGGCGTGAACTTAAACAACTGGCAGTCGAACGCGCGCGGACCCTTGCGGCCGCCGCGAATTAACCCTGAGGTATCCATGGCACTCAACCGACCCACGGCCGTTATAGGCTCCGCCATCATGGTCCCGGTCACTTCCGACCGGCTTTCACTCGAAGAAATTCTGTACGAGGTGGCGCAGGCGGCACTCAAAAGCGCCGGCATGACGATCGAACAAATCGACGGCATCATGGTCGGGTCGAACGACCAGGTCGATGGCCGTGCCATTTCCATCATGGCCGCGTCGGGCTCGGTCGGGGGTGTCGATCGCGACATCCTGTCCACGCCGTCAGCCGGTGAACACGCTTTCGTGATGGGCGTATTGCGCATCGCCTCGGCGCAGTTCGAGACCCAATTGGTCGTCTCTTGGGGCGTGACAGAGTCATCCTCCCTGTCGGAAGTCGAACGGCTCGGGTCGGACCCGTATTTCCACCGCCGTTTGCCGCAGGACGAGCTGGCATCGTTTGCAATGCAGGCCAATGTGCTGGTAGAGGCGCAGCCACACGCACAGGACCTGGTTGCCGCGTTGGTGGCGCAGAACCGCCGTCGCGGATCCGCAGCATATCCGGACGCCACCGGTGCGCTCCATACCGCCGAGCAGATCAACAGCTCCAAACCGGTCCGCTGGCCGGTGCGGGAAGGCATGGTGCGTCCCCCGGTCGGCGCGGCGGTTGCGCTGGTGCTGGCGTCCGAACCATTCGTTCAAAAGGCAGGCATTAAAAATCCGGCCTGGGTGCGTGGCATGGGCTGGGCCACCGAGGCCGCTTTCCTGGGCGACCGTGACCTGGCCACCGCGCCCGCATTGCAGGAAGCGGCGCGCCAGGCTTTCGAAGAAGCCGGCATTCAGGGCGTGGATCAGGTCGACGTGGCTGAAATCAGCGGCGCGACGCCTTACCAGGAACTGCTGGCCTACCAGGCACTGGGTATCGCCGCGCCGGATCAATGGGCCCAGGTCGTCAGCGGCGCCGAGGGCAAGCTGGCGATCAATCCGTCGGGTGGCCTGGCCTCGGTCAACCCGGTTTTTTGCGGCGGCTTGCTGCGTATCGCCGAAGCCGCCAACCAGGTGCGCGGCATTGCCGGCGCCCACCAGAAACCCGCCACGCGCAGCGCGCTGGCGCACGCCGCAAGCGGCATTGCCATGATGTACCAGACGGTCGTCGTGTTCAACCGCGACCTGTGAGGAAACCAACATGAAAAATCCCCGCGTAGGCATCATCGGTATCGGGCAGTCGGCGTTCAAACCACGTCGCGACGACGCCAGTTATCCCGACCTGGTGCGTGAGGCCGTTGTCAAGGCCATGGCCGGTCCGCAACTCGCGTTCGACGACATCGATGCGATCGTTTATTCCCTTTCACCCGACGCCATGGTCGGAATCGGCAACGCCGAGCGCCTGGGCGTGGACGCCGTGGGAGGGCGCAACAAGCGCTTCCTGCGTATTAACACGGGTGGCGCGACCGGTATTTCCAGCGTTGCCGCTGCTTACTACCATATTGCGGCCGGTGCCAGCGACTGCGTCATGACGGCCGGTGCCGACAAGGTCGGCGAATGCGGCGATTCGCAAACCGTGCTCAACAAAATCTGGGACCCGATCTACGAGCGTCCGTTGCCGCTGGGCACCATCACGATGCTGGCGATGTCGGCGGTGCGCTACATGGAAAAGTACGGCATGACCCAGGAGGACATGGCGCATGTCGTGGTCAAGAACCGCTACCACGCATCGCTCAATCCGAACGCGCACCTGCGTTACACCACCACCGTCGAGGAGGTCATGAACTCGCGCATGATCAGCTGGCCGGTCAAGCTGATGGACTGCTGTCCGCAGTCCAGCGGCGGCGGCGCCATGGTGCTGGCATCTGAAAAATACATCAAGGACCGCAAACTCGACGCGGTCTGGATCACCGGCCTGGGCCATTGCTCCGAAAGTTATTACATCGGCGACCGCATGGGCAACGGCTTCACGGCCGACCATGCCGACGCGTTCGCGCTCAAGGGTTCGTTCGAACGCGCCTACCGCATGGCCAACATCACCGATCCGCAAAAACAGGTGCACGTGGCCGAGTTGTACGCCCCGTTCAGCAACACCGAGTTTCACTCCATCGAGGCCGCCGGCTTGGCCGGGCTGGGTGAGTCGATACAACAATTGAAACAGGGACGCTTCACTTTGGGCGGTGAAATTCCCGTCAACACCTCGGGCGGCACCCTGTGCACCAATGCCATCGCCGTGACCGCCATGATCCGCGTGGCCGAAGTTGCGTTGCAGGTGTGGGGCCGCGCGGGTGAACATCAGGTCAAGGGGGCACGCGTGGGTATCGCCAGCGGCAATGGCGGCGATCACCAGTTCTTCGGAACGATGGTGGTCGAGTCATGACGCGCCACCACCTGCTGAAAAGTTAAGCGACAGCTTGCACGAGAACTTCGAAAGGACAACCGATGGAACTGCTTAAGCGCCGTGAGGCCTGGAACATCAACTACAACCACGCACTGGGAGAAACCGCCAGCTGGTTCTACGTGCAGATTCGCGACCACGCGAAAATCTACGGGCGCCGCTGCGGCGCGACCGGCCGCGTGCTGGTGCCGCCGCGCGCGTTCTCCGACCAGACGCTGGAGCCGACTACCGAATGGGTCGAGGTGGGGCCGGGCGGCAAGATCGAGACTTTTACGATCGTCTACGAGCCCTTCCAGGGCCTGCCCGATCCACCGTATGCGTTTGGCTACGTGTTGCTGGATGGCGCCGACACCGCTATTGGTGGTTTTTTCAAGGGCCTCGATCTGACCGACCCGGCGGCGGCTGCCAAGGTACTGAAAATGGGCACCCGTGTTACGACACGGTTTGCAGAAAAACGCATCGGTGACGTGCTGGATTTCTGGTTCGAGCCGGACGCAAAGTGACACAGGCGGCGGGGCCGGGTCCAGCCGCGCGTCCCAAAACCAGGGGAGACAACAGTGTCGTTGCGTGACAAGTCCTGTGTTACAGGCATCGGCGAGACCGCCTATGTTCGCGGTTCCTCCCGGACCGCTTTCGAGTTGCAGATCGAGTCTTCGCTCAAGGCCATCGGGGACGCGGGCCTGGACCCGAAGGACATCGACGGTGTCATTCCGATCGGCATCGTCAGCGGTACGGCCGACGACTTTATCGAGAACTTCGGCCTTCCGGATCTGCGCTTTTCAGCCGTTGTGCCGCATGGCGGAGCCAGCCCGGTAATGGCGCTGCAGTGCGCGGCAGCCGCCGTCGCCTCGGGGGCCTGCAACCACGTGCTGATCACCTTCGGCCGGAATGTCGGCGCGGCGTCCAACAAGGCGGGTGCACGCATTCACCAGATGCCGCAGTTCCACTACGTCACCGAGTTCGAATACGCGATGGGCGCGATTGCGCCAGCGCAACTTTATGCCCCGATGGCGCGCCGCCACATGGAGCTGTACGGCACCACGGTCGAGCAGTTCGGTGAGGTGGCGGTGGCGTGCCGCGAACACGCGTTGCTAAATGGCAATGCAGTCATGAAAAAACCCATCACGCTGGAAGACCACCGCAACTCGCGCATGATCGCCGACCCGTTCCGCCTGCTCGACTGCAGCCTGGAGAGTGATGGCGGCGCGGCGGTCGTGGTGAGTGCCGCCGAGCGCGCCGGCGACTTGCGCCACCGGCGCGTGTATATCTCGGGCGTGGCGGAGGGTCATCCGCATTCGCCGGGCTCGATTACGCAGCGGGAAGACATGACCAGTCTGGGCATTGCCAAGGCCGCGCCACGCGCTTTCCAGATGGCTGGCGTGACGCATGCCGACATCGATGTCGCCGAGATCTACGACTGCTTCACCTATGCGGTGATCCGGCAGTTTGAGGACATGGGGTTTTGCGCCAAGGGCGAGGGCGGCCCCTTTGTACAAGGCGGCCGCCTGCGTCTTGGGGGCGCCTTGCCGACCAATACCCATGGCGGCCTGCTTTCGCAGGCACATGCATGGGGCCTGAACCATATCGTGGAACTGGTGCGTCAGCTGCGTGGGGACGCCGGGCCCGCGCAGGTAGCGGGCGCGGAAGTCGGCCTTGTCACGGGTTACGGCGACATGGGCGACGGCGCGCTGGCCATCATGCGCAGGGGATGACGTGAATTGTTGCTGGAGCCTTTCCCGATGAACTTACCGGTCAAACCGTCGCCCTCGACCACCGAGTTGTCGCGTCCGTACTGGGAAGCCGCGGCGCAAGGCCGGCTGGTGCTGCAACGCTGTGGTGGCTGCGGGAAAGTGCGCCACTATCCGCGTTTGTTGTGCGACAACTGTTACTCCGATGCCGTCGAATGGATTGCTTCCAGCGGCAGCGGCAGCATCCATAGCTGGACCGTGGCACAGCATGCGTTTCATCCGGCTTTCGCGGCCGAGTTGCCCTATACGCTGGTCACGATCGATCTGGACGAAGGTGTCCGCGCGCTGGGTCGCTGGCGCGGCGATGCCGCGCTTGCGTTGGGCCGCAGGGTCCACGGGAAGTTCGAGCCGCGTGAAGGTGGGGTCGATCTGGTGTTCGAGCCGGCGTGACGGTACATCCAATCTCGGGTCCGGCGTTATACTGGAAAGTATGAAAAAGACACTCGCTCGCAAAACTGCCGTGCGGTCAGGCCTTCGCAAGACCGCCGCCGCGCGCTCGGCGCGGATAACCGACGGCAACCAAACCGACCATGACACGCCGGTGGATGAAAGCCCGGTAGAGGATATTCGCGACGCGGTTTCCAGGCTTAAACGCGAACGCATCATCTCTACCGCGGTCGATCTGTTCTATCACCATGGGCTCGGCAACACGACGCTCGAAGCGGTGGCTGAGAAGATGAACGTTACCAAGCCGTTCATTTATTCGCATTTCAAATCGAAGAACCATTTGCTCGCGGAGATTTGTTCACGCGGCATTCGCG
>JANYBQ010000170.1 GCA_025360705.1 Betaproteobacteria bacterium
CCGGTGGTGATTGGCATCAAACGCATGATCTCGGGTGGCGACGCGCAGACCGACTGGCCGATCGTGATGGCCACAGCGTTGCTGGCCATGGTGCCGCCGGCACTGGTGGTGATGCTGATGCAGCGCTGGTTCGTCAAGGGCCTTGTCGATACCGAGAAATAAGAACCAGGATCATGGCAGCGATACAACTTAAAAATGTCGTCAAGCGTTACGGCTCCGGCAGATTAGCCAATCAGGTTATCCATGGCGTCAACGCCGATATCGCACACGGCGAGTTTGTGGTGATCGTCGGACCATCGGGGTGTGGCAAGTCCACCTTGCTGCGCATGGTCGCGGGCCTGGAGGAAGTCAGCGCTGGCGAAATCTCGATTGGCGGGCGTGTCGTGAACAACCTGGAGCCGGCGCAACGCGACATCGCCATGGTGTTCCAGAACTATGCCTTGTATCCGCACATGACGGTGTTCGACAACATGGCCTACGGCCTCAAGATCGCCAAGGTTCCGCGGGCGGAAATCAAGCTGCGCG
Organism: Betaproteobacteria bacterium; assembly: GCA_025360705.1. Classification (GTDB taxonomy): domain Bacteria; phylum Pseudomonadota; class Gammaproteobacteria; order Burkholderiales; family Burkholderiaceae_C; genus CAISIP01. The sequence goes on from JANYBQ010000170.1 coordinate 526, forward strand.
TCGACAAGGCCGCGAAGATTCTGGAACTTGCGCCGTTCCTGGCGCGCAAGCCGCGTGAACTGTCAGGCGGCCAGCGCCAGCGTGTCGCGATGGGCCGCGCCATCGTACGCCAACCGCAGGTGTTTCTGTTCGACGAGCCGCTGAGCAACCTCGACGCCAAGCTGCGCGCCCAAACCCGGCTCGAGATCCAGAAACTGCACCGCGAACTCGGCATCACCTCACTGTTCGTCACCCACGACCAGGTCGAGGCCATGACGCTGGCGCAGCGCATGATCGTGATGAACGCCGGCGTGATGGAGCAGTTCGGCACGCCGCTCGAGGTCTATACCCGGCCGGCAACGACCTTCGTCGCCAGTTTCATCGGGTCGCCGCCGATGAACCTGCTCAAGGACGCACCCGAGGCGCGGCCCGGAACCATCGTCGGCATCCGTCCGGAACATCTCGACATCACGTCCGGCGGCTGGGCGCTACGGGTCGAAGCGGTGGAAATGCTGGGCGCCGAGCGGCTGGTGTATGGGCGCTGGTTGCATGGCGCCGGCAACGAGATGGTGATCGTCCGCACCGAAGAATCCCATGCCGTGCCGACACTCGGCGCCACCATTCATGTCACGCCGCGCCAGGACCGCCTGCATTGGTTTGACGTCACTAGTGGCAAACGCCAGTGACTCGGTACCTCTGGCCGTATCCGCGCTGGGTAGCGCACCGTGGCGCCGGCAAGCTGGCGCCCGAGAACACACTGGCCGCGTTCCGTTATGGAGCCGAGCACGGCTATCGGATGTTCGAGTGCGACGTAAAACTCAGCCGCGACGATGTTCCGTTCCTGCTGCACGATGCCACGCTTAACCGCACCACCAACGGCAAGGGCGTAGCCGGCGAACAGGATTGGCGCGCACTGGCGCAACTCGACGCGGGCAACTGGCATTCGCGTAGTTACGTGGGCGAACCCTTACCCAGCTTCCAGAATATTGCACGCTTCTGCTTGCAAAACTCTTATTTTCTCAACATCGAAATCAAGCCGACACCGGGCACTGAGCGCCACACCGGCGAAGTGGTGTCGCATCACGCTGAACGTCTGTGGAAACACGCCGCTACGCCACCGCTGATGACATCTTTCGATGTGGCGGCGTTGGAAGGTGCAAAGGCCGTCGCACCGCGATTGCCGCGCGGCCTGTTGCTCGCTTCGCTACATTCCGGCTGGATTGACACAGCGCTGGCTCTGGGCTGCGTAGCAGTCGTGTGCAATCACGCCTTGTGGGACAAATCCAGCGTAACCCAGGCCAAAGCCGCCGGCTTCAAGACCTTGAGTTACACCGTCAACAACGACGCGGCCGCGCAACGGCTGCTGGCGCTTGGCACGGACGCCATCATCACGGACCGGGTGAACCTGTTTTCTCCGGCTTAAGAAACCAGCGCCGCTGCATCGGGGGTGATTGAAATTTCCCGCTATCAAACGCTCACCATCGATGGCCGAGGCCAAAGGCGGCCGGGCGGTAAGAAATAGCTGGGACGTCCCCTTACCGATCGCGTCCACCGCACAACGCAGCCGTAATGCTCAGGACAGCGGCCTATTTTCGGGTAACAGGTTTAACGATGTCGCTGCAGGCGCAGGCACCGGATTGGCAATGTTACCGATGACCCGTGCACGTACACGCATCGAATTGCCTGGCAAATATGCGAGCGGCAGATCCTCGATATCCACCAGCTTCAGGGTCGCGTTGTCGGCGCCGGCGGCCACCGCGCGTTTCTCGGCGAGCGCGCGCGCTTGCTCCATCGCCTGTTCACGCGTCAACCCGGTGAACACCTGATCCGATTCACCCGACACCTGCGCGATAGCGGCGCCCACGGCGTTAGCCACTGAAGCGTTTTCAACCCGCAATACACGCCCGCACCCGGCGAGTTCCTCGGGAATCAAGAATGCACCGCCGCCGACTGCTATCAGGGTCGCGTCGGATGCCTGGGTTTTCATGCGATCGATGCTTTCTTCCAGCATCTCCCGGACACGCTGAAGCACGGCCTTGACCTGGGGCGCCGGTAAATGGCTGACCAGGGCGCGGTCCCCAATGTCGATCAGCCCGGCCGCCACGCCGATATCGGTCAGCGTCAGCACCTTGCCACCAAACACCAACGCCTGTTCGGGCAGGCGGAAGCCAACACTGCGCGGACCCACTACCAAAGGCCGGTCCAACACCATGGTGCCGCCCCCAAGTCCGATAGACAACAGGTCGGGCATACGGAACAAGGTGCGGACACCGCCGATTTCAACCACGTTATTGGCCTCGCGCGGAAAACCGTGTACCAGGCAGCCGATGTCGCTGGTCGTGCCGCCTACATCGACCACCATCGCGTCGTCCAGGTGCGTGAGGAAGGCTGCACCACGCATCGAATTGGTAGGACCGGATGAAAAACTGTAGACCGGAAATTGCGCCGCCACTTCGGCCAGCATCACGGTTCCATCGTTTTGTGTCAGGTAGAAGGGCGCGTGGATTCCCACCGCGCCCAGCGCTTCACGGAACGCGCCGATTACATGGCGTCCAAGATCGGACAAACAGGCGTTCAGGAGGGTCACGTTTTCGCGTTCCAGCAAACCGATGCGCCCCAGCTGGTGCGACAGCGTGATGCTGGCAAGGGGACAAATCTCGCCCACGATCCGCGCCGCATGCAGTTCGTGCTCGGCACTCAGTGGCGAAAATATCGACGAGATACCGATCGCGCCAATGCCTGCATCGAGGATGCGATTGGCCGCTTCGCGCAATGCAGCTTCATCCAATGGCATGAACGGGCGCCCATCGAATTCGTGGCCGCCTGCTACCATAAAAATCATCGGGTTCACCATCTGGCGCAGATCCGCTGGCCAGTCCACCATGGGCGGCAAAGACGCAGACGCCGGCAGACCGATACGGATCGCCGCCACACGCACCAGGTCGCGCCGCTGCACCACGGCATTGACAAAATGCGTGGTGCCTATCATCACCGCGTCGACCGCGTGAATACGCGGCCCGGACTGATCGATCAGCTTGCGCAGACTGGTCAATACACCGCCCATCACGTCCTGTGTGGTGGGCGACTTGACCGCCAGAACCACCCGATCGTCTTCCACCAGCACCGCATCCGAATTGGTGCCACCGACATCGATACCGATTCTTTTCATGCCGCGAACACCGATTTGAATTCAAGGTCGTGGCCAAAGGCGCGCGGTCCAACATGCTGCAGTCCCTTGGGCGTGAGCAACACCGGCGCGGCGGGCAACGCTATCACCGTCGCGCGCTGGCCGTAACGCAGGGTTTCGGTCCCGATGGCATCACCCGAAACGCTGTCGAGCACACAAATCAGATCGGGCGTCATGACCTGGGCCACGCCACCCACCGAACACACGGTAAATTCATTCTGGAACTGGATCACCATTTGGCTACCACGGTAATCGTCCAGCCCCTCCACGGTCGCGACACCGCGCAAAAATCCTTCGGTCGCACGGCGCTGCACGTCGGATATTTTTCCCTTGAAGATGTTCTTGCCTTTTTCGAGCTCGAGCACCGCCGCAATCGGATCGCCGTGGACCTTGCGCGCGGCCAGCACCGCGTTGCCGATAGCGATGGCTTTGGTCGTGGTGTACAAAATGCCCCACTCCTTGACCTCCTTGCCGGTGCGCGGCGCCTTGCAGGTTGCGGCCGTCGAGCCATATTCGGTGCAGACCTTGCGCGCCACCCGTTCCATCCATTTCCAGCTGGGCACCTTGGCCACCACGGTTTCCAGCCCACGCACATCGCATAAAGTTTGCGGGTACATGGGCAGATCGCCAATGGCGAAGCTGTTCATTTGGGCTTCCGGAAATGCACGCCCCATGGCGTCCGCGTCCACCACCGGTAGCCCCATCAGCGCCGCGATCAGAAATGGCTGGAGCGCATTGCCGCCGCCGACTTCAACACTCATGACAGCGCGGAATTCGCACCCGATGTATTCCTGCATCAGGGTGACCGCGCGCATGGCGTTGTGCGGATCGACCATGCGCTCCTGACCCACCAGCGGAGCACCCATGGACGAGACCACCGCGACCATGTCGTCATTGTCCAGATCCATCGGGTCCATCAACCGGACCCCGTGGCCGGTGTCATACAGGCTCCTCATATTCAGCAGCCCATGGTAAGGACTGCCACCGCCGCCGGTGCCCAGGATCCAGGCGCCGATGGCCAGCGCCTCGATTTCGTCCTCAGATACATCACGCGCCATGGCGGTACTCCGATTTCATTTCCGGGACGATTGAACTTCGATGTCTGAAAACCACAGGGAAACAATCTCCAAAGCATCGTTGAATCGCGGTGTGTCGTAACGACCTGCTGTATCGAGAAGGTTTA
>JANYBQ010000252.1 GCA_025360705.1 Betaproteobacteria bacterium
CGCGACAGATTCAATACCTGGTCCCGTTTTCTGGCGCTGCCGATGGCCACCGCAGTCAGGACGCGATGTGTTTTGCCGGACAACCCGCGCAACATCTGGCGCGCTTGCGCCGCGTCCGCGGGTTTGCCAAGAATTTGGCGCCCCAGGGCGACTGTGGTGTCGGCACACAGCACGGGAGCGGGCGGAAGTCCGCGATGCTTGCACCGCAGCAACGCGGCATCGAGTTTGAGCTGCGTGACACGAACCACGTAAGCGGCCGGCGCCTCGTGCGGCAACACTGCTTCGAGCGACTCAGCGTCCTCGTCCGGTTCGGGCAGCAGCAACTGGTGCTGAACGCCGAGCTGATCCAGCAACTGGCGCCGACGCGGACTCTGGGACGCGAGGTAGATAAAAGCCGTCATTCGCGGTGGTAGGGATGGTTGGCATTGATGGACCAGGCGCGGTAGAGCTGCTCGACCAGCAACACTCGCGCGAACGCGTGGGGCAAGGTCATGTCCGACAAGCGGATCCGTTCGTGCGCGGCCTGTTTAAAGCTCGGGTCCAGCCCATCGGGACCGCCGATCACAAGCGCCACGTTGTCGCTACCAAGCTGCCACTGTTGGACCCGCTGCGCAAGCGCCATGGTAGTGAGAGAGCTGCCATGTTCGTCCAGGGCCACGACGCGGCAGCCGGGCGTTATGGCGGCACGTATGCGATCACGCTCTGCCGATAACAGGCTTGCGAGCGTTTTGGAGCCCCGGGTTTCAGTCTTGACCGCCTTGAGTTCAATCCGCAGTTCCGGCGGAAAACGCTTGGCGTATTCGTCCCAGGCCGACTGCGCCCAGGCCGGCATACGCTGGCCTACCGCAACAACCACCAGCTTCACGTCAAAATCTTCAGGCTTTGGACGCTGGCGCTTTGCGCGCCGCGGTTCTGGATGCCGGCGCCTTCAAAGGCGTGGATTTGCGCACGGGAGTTTTTTCGGCCGCTACCGGAGCGGCGCTGCGAGCGGCTTTGCGTATTGCCGGCTTGACGGGCTTCTTCGCCGCTGACACTGGCGCGGGAGGCGCCAGTGGTGCAATTTTCCTGGCCGCTCTTGCCGGCGCGGCCTTGGCCGCGCCCTTCTTCCCAGCGACCGCTTTTTTAACCGGCGCTGCTTTCACGGGCGCTGGCGCCTTGATGACCGGCTTGGCAGCGCCGAACTTCAGCCGCACCGGCTTTTCGCCCCACAGTTCTTCCAAGTGGTAGTAAGTGCGAAAACTGGGCTGCATGATGTGCACCACGGCCTGCGCGCAATCGACGATGATCCACTCGCCATTGGCTTCACCTTCTATGCGCGGCTTGGGAAACCCGGCCTCGCGCACCGCGTCCCGCACGCTCGCCGCCAAGGCCTTGGTCTGCCGGTTAGACGTACCCGAAGCGACGATGACACGCTCAAACAGTGGCGACAGGTGCTCGGTATCGAATACCTGGATGTCCTGCGCTTTGACGTCTTCAAGTCCATCCACGATGGCTCGCTGGAGTTTCTGGGTATCTCTTTTGGCAGCGGTATCAGTAATCATCAAGCGGATTGGTAAAGGTGGTGGTCAGCAATATAACGCGCAACGGCTTCGCTCACCAGAGGGGCGATGCCCTGCCCGGCCGCGACACGGGCGCGGATGTCGGTTGCGCTAACGGATAAAACCGGGGAACTCAGCTGTAAAAAACGTTGTTCCAGCCCGGCGGGCGGAACGAATCGGGGCGCAATGCCCGCAGAATCTTCACGTGCAGCTACGCAAATTATAGCAATTTGCACCACCGCCTTCCAGTCATGCCAAGTATGTATCGCTCGGGCCTGGTCGTCACCAATCACCAGAAACAGCGTCGCACCGGGATGTTCTGCATGCAACTCACGCAGCGTGTCCACGGTGTAAGTCGGACCATTGCGCAAGGTCTCCCGCGCATCGATCCGCACGTTAGGCAGGTCGGCAAAAGCCAGCTTCGCCATCGCGATGCGGTGTTGTGCTTTAGATAGGTCACGCGCCTTGTGCCATGCATGCCCCGTGGGGACGACCCACAGGCCGTCGAGTTGCAGTTGCGCCATTGCAGCCTTCACCAATGCGTGATGGGCCGCATGCGGCGGGTCGAAGGCCCCTCCAAAAACGCCAAGCCGCAGAACCGCCCCGCTCAAACCCACTCCCGGGGCACCAGAAACTTGCGGTACAGGTCGTCTTCCGGTGAACCGACGGCAGGCACCTGCTGGTAAGCCCAGCTGACCAGCGGCGGCATCGAAAGCAGTATCGACTCGGTGCGCCCGCCCGACTGCAAGCCGAAATGGGTGCCACGGTCCCATACCAAATTGAACTCGACGTAACGGCCGCGCCGGTAGAGCTGGAATTCGCGTTCGCGCGGGCCGTATTTCATGACGTTTCTGCGTTCCACGATGGGCAGATAAGCGCCCAAAAAAGCATCGCCAACCGATTGCATCATCGCCAGGCTTCGGTCGAAGCCCAGTTCGGAAAAATCGTCGAAAAATATGCCGCCGACGCCGCGCTGCTCGGACCGATGTTTGAGGCAAAAATATTCGTCGCACCATGCTTTGAAGCGCCCATGCAGCGCCGCTCCAAACGGCAGCAGAGCGGCCTTGCAGCTGGCGTGGAAATGAATCGCATCTTCCTCAAAACCGTAATACGGCGTCAGATCCATACCACCGCCAAACCAGCAAACGCGTTGGCCATCGCTGCCGGTGGCCGCCAGCATCCGCACATTCATGTGGACAGTAGGCACATACGGGTTGCGCGGGTGAAACACCAGCGACACACCCATCGCCTCGAATGGCGCGCCCGACAGGTCCGGACGATGCTCGGTCGCGGACGGCGGCAACCGGGGGCCGCGCACCTGCGAAAAACCGCAACCCGCGCGCTCGAACACGGCACCACCTTCCAAAATCATGGTCAGTCCGTTGCCCTGCAAATTTTCGCCAGGCGCCTTTTCCCAAACATCGTTCAGGAAAACGCCGCCATCAAGCGACGCAATCGCCGAGGTGATACGCGCCTGCAGTCCGGTCAGGTAGGCGCGTACTTCCGACACATCGGTTTCGCCTGGCACGGCCTTGTTGATGTCCATATTCGCGTGTGACCTCTCGGCTACGGCTCACTTGCCAATCGCGCGGTGACCGATGTCGCTGCGGCATTGCGCGCCGTCGAAGCGAATCGCCTTGATGATGTCGTAAGCCCGTTGTTGCGCCTTGCGCACGTTGTCGGCCAGAGCGGTGACGCATAACACGCGTCCACCGGAAGTCGCAAGTACTTCGCCACTGCGTTTGGTGGCCGCGTGGAAAACCATGGCGTCCAGTGCTTCGGGCGGCAAACCTGAAATAAGGTCGCCGGTACGAGGTTGCTGCGGGTATCCATGTGCCGCCAGCACCACACCGAGCGCGGTCCGCCGGTCCCATTGCATGTCGATCTGGTCCAGCCGGGAACTGGCACTGGGTTCGGTGGCCGCCCACAAAATGTCGACCAGGTCGGTCTTGAGCCGCATCAGGATCGGTTGGGTTTCGGGGTCTCCCAGACGGCAATTGAATTCCAGCGTCTTGACTTGTCCCTTGCTGCCAATCATCAGACCCGCGTACAGGAAGCCCGTATAAACGACGCCTTCTTTTTCCATACCGCGCAGCGTTGGCAAAATAACTTCGCGCATGGCGCGCGCATGCACCGCCGGTTTGACGACTGGCGCGGGCGAATATGCGCCCATGCCACCGGTGTTGGGGCCCAGGTCGCCGTCGAGCAGGCGTTTGTGGTCCTGGCTGGTGGCCAGCGGCAACGCGTCCTGGCCATTGCACACCACCATGAAACTGGCCTCTTCACCTTCCAGATATTCCTCGATGACTACCCGTGCACCGTCTTGCGCACGCCGGTTGGACTCGGCTTTCGGCGGCAGCATCAGGTCGATGGCAGCATGCGCCTCGTCCAGTGTCATGGCCACCACCACACCCTTGCCGGCCGCCAATCCATCAGCCTTGATAACGATAGGCACGCCCTTCTCGGTTACATAGGCGTGTGCGGCGACGGCATCCGAAAACGTTTCATGCGCTGCCGTGGGAATGCCATGGCGTTGCATGAACGCCTTGGAAAACGCCTTGGAACTCTCCAGCTGGGCCGCCGCGCGCGTCGGCCCGAATATACGCAAACCCAGCGCACGGAATTCGTCCACGATGCCGGCCGCCAAGGGGCCTTCAGGCCCGACCACCACGAGACCAATCTTTTCCTGCACCGCCCAGGCCCCTAGCTGGGTTTGATCCACGATGTCGAGGTTCTGGATCCGTCCGGTCAACGCGGTGCCACCGTTCCCCGGCGCCACGAACACCGTGTCGACCCGCGGCGACTGCGCCAGCTTCCATGCCAACGCGTGTTCGCGTCCGCCGCCGCCTACTACCAGGACCTTCATAACGACCTCCGACGAGCCACCTCTAGGAGGTCGACGGCCCCCTCGGGGGGCAGCGACGACACGCAGTGGGGAGCGTGGGGGCTCATAGGCCTCCGACGAGCCGCCTCTAGGAGGTCGACGGCCCCCTCGGGGGGCAGCGACCACACGAAGTGGGGAGCGTGGGGGCTCATAAGGCGGCGTTGTGGTAGACCGCTTGCACATCGTCAAGGTCTTCCAGCACATCGAGAAGTTTTTGCATCCTGGCCACGTCGTCGGCGCTTAGGTCTATCGGGTTTTCGGCACGCATCGTGACTTCAGCCAACTCGGGCTTCAGGCCAGCGTTTTCCAGCGCCTGGCGCACCGGCTCCAGATCGGTCGGCGCGGTCAACACTTCGATCGCGCCGTCGTCGTCCACCAACACATCGTCGGCGCCCGCCTCCAGCGCCACGTCCATCAGCGTGTCCTCACTGGTGCCGGGAGCAAAAACCATCTGCCCGCAGTGCTTGAACTGGAATGCAACCGAGCCTTCGGTGCCCATATTGCCGCCGAATTTGCTGAACGCGTGGCGCACCTCGGCCACCGTACGCACACGGTTGTCGGTCATGGTGTCGACAATGATTGCCGCGCCGCCGATGCCGTAACCCTCATACCGAATCTCTTCGTAACTGATGCCTTCCAGGTTGCCGGTGGCCTTGTCGATATTGCGCTTGATGGTGTCGGCCGGCATATTGGCCGCCTTGGCTTTTTCGACCGCCAGCCGCAGCCGCGGATTGATGGCCAGGTCGAAAAAGCCAAGGCGGCCAATATGCCGGCCGACACCATCAAGCGCAATATCGACAAGGCCACCGGCAACCTGGAAGGCATCAGTTACGAAGAGATTCGGTATGAGGGTT
>JANYBQ010000261.1 GCA_025360705.1 Betaproteobacteria bacterium
ATCATCATGATCAGCACCAGGACCAGAAGCGCGATCACCAGAGTCGCGCCCTTTTGGCGGGCCCGAGATCGATAAGCGGATTTGGATAACATGATCGTTCCCCTCAGTTGCGCAACTGCACCACGGTGCTAAATAGCTGACGCCGGAAGCCGTCATTTGGGACAAAGTCCGGTATCACGTTTCCCATGGGATACGGCGTGGTATTGACGTAACCCAACTCGCGTGTGGCGTTGCGGGCCAATAACCAGATCCTCACCGACTTCACTTCGTTCCAGGCAGTAGAGGTGCTGTCCGAAGAAGCGCCGGCGAACGTGTCGAGGTACTGGGTATCCGGCGCCGTCGTAAGGCGCCCATACTGCACCTGCATGCGCTCGATGCCGCTGGCAACCAGTTCGGTGACCATTGTTCCGTCAGCCTGCAATGCAACCCGGCACAACGCGGGCAGCAATGGGTTTTCGGTCGCGGAAACGCTCCAGGGGCGAATAAAATACACATACTCCTGGATGGTGAAGATACCCATCGGTGCAGGTATCGGCGCCGTCGTGCTCCAGGTCGGCACCACCCCGTTGAAAAGCTGACCGCGTTCGTACGTGGACGCGAAGTACACCGTATTGGCCGCCAAGGCCCCACTCACAGGGGTGGTTGCCAGACGACGAACTATCACCACATCGTTACCCGCCGCGTAATTCGCGTCCGGTATGCAATTTCCCACCCCACCGAAAGGATTGCTGTTGTCCGCTCCCCAGACGCCCTGGCGGATATTGGAGACGAAGCCGACCGTGGTGGCGCCCGCTTCCGTGCCCATACAGCCTCCCGCGGGTGCGGCCGCGAAACTGGGCGTACCGGGCTCGGCCCATGTGTAACCCCGGAAACCCGCTTCACGCAACTCCTGCTTCATCGAGTTGAGCGCATACCGGCCGTTGGTCATGAGCTCGGCGCTACGGTCGTTGGTCTTCGAATTGCTTGAGGTCGTCGCCAATACACCGACCAGCCCGGCGAGAATTCCAAGGCCGATCGTGATGGAAATCAGCATCTCGATCAGGGTGAATCCCGCCTGATCGGCTGCGCGGCGGGAGAACACAGGGGGCAGTGCGGACATGGTCATGGCTTCAGTTGAAGATGGTTCGCGTCGCGGTGTAGGAGAAAGTTTCACCGGTCCCAACCGTGCTGTACTGACTGTCGGTGCGCCGGTCGACCCAATTGATGGTGATGGTGACGGTAGTTGGATTGCCGGCGGCGTTTGCGACCTGCCACGAACTTTGCGGCAGGGTGGCAAAAATCGCGTTCTGCCATTGCGAAAGGTCGTAGGCCGCCAAGGGGGACTGGGTGCACGCGGCGTCCGTACATGCCGTGCTAAGAACATTAGCGGCATTTGAAAGGCCCAGGTTATAGGAGCCCGCCACCACCCCCGGCTTGTTGGCCTCCATGCGCTCGGCCAGGTCAGCCGCCAGGAACACCGCCTGCGTACGGAACTGTCCCCCTTGGTTGAGGCGCATCGCATACCCCTGCAACCCCGCGGTCCCCAATAGCGCCAGCGAAATGATCAGCAAAGTAACCAGCACCTCGATCATCGAGAAACCACGATGGCTTATCGAACGAACGGGACGATTCAAACGCAATGGGGTCATGTCGCACCTACTGCTTGGAGATATTGCCGGAGCCTTGCACCACCACCGTCCGAGCCGTCGCGCCCGACCATGTGCCTGCCAACGTCAGCGTGGCGGCTCCACCGCCGGCACCCTGCGAACTGTTTGGATTGAAACGAATCACCGCAATGGCCGCGGGTACGGCATCCGTGGCGCCGAAGGTCAAGTTGGTCGCCAGCGCAGGGCGCACGATAACTGGATTGGGATTGTCGGCGGTCGATAAAGCGCACTGGTTAGCCACCGCGCTTTCGCCGCACACCAGCCAACCCACGCGCCAGTCCGTGCCGGCCGAACAATCCGTGCCCGCCGCATTGCGCACGCACATCAGCACACGCAGATTGCGCTTGATGGCTTCTCCCCGCGCCTGGTTCAGATCACTGATCACCAATCCTAGCGCGCTCGACTGCTGCATATTGTTGAGCGTGTCGCGCAGGGAGGGCGCGGCAATAGTGGCCAAAATGGCGCCTATCGCAATCACTATCAGGAGTTCGATGAGCGTGAATCCGCGATGCATTGCCTTGCCATGCGTACAGGGGGGAAAGTTTGGCGGTACCGAACCCTGGTGGACTTTCATGGACCGCAGACTATCGCAAGCGGCTAATCCGCGGTAGTGTGGCCCGACGAGCGGCGGCAACTGCCGGATCGGCGGTAAACCGCTGATCCGGACTCCACCGCAAAATCCGTCAACTATGAAGTTTTTCACGCTTATCGCGCTATGAACCGTCTCCGCTTTCTTCAGATGGTGGTTGCGAGCGCTGCGCTGTTGCTGCTCCTGGCCCCCGCTACCGCGGGTCAGTCGGAAAATCCCGAGGCGATTTTTCGCGCGGTAGCGCAAGCCGCTCGAATTGGCACTCCACCACCGCCGCCTGCTGGTGTGCGTGACATGCACTGGAGTGAACTGTCACCGCGCGGCTGGGATGCGCGCGCGACCTTGCGGCGCTGGACCGTCACGGACCTGGAGGAAAACGACCCCAGAATCAAGTCCGTGCAGGCCGGGATCCGCGGCGAGTGGGACCGGGCGCCGACGATCGATCCTCCCGCCAATGCCGTGGTAAGGCTGACCGCATTCGCGGTTCCACTCAAGGACAGCAAGCAGGCG
>JANYBQ010000270.1 GCA_025360705.1 Betaproteobacteria bacterium
CAGGGCGAATACGCCGGGCTGCTGGTGATTCGCGCGTACCACGCGGCGCGCGGCGAGGCGCACCGCACCGTCTGCCTGATTCCCGAGTCGGCGCACGGCACGAACCCGGCGAGCGCGCAGATGGCGGGGCTGCAGGTCGTCGTCACGAAGTGCGACGCCGACGGCAATATCGACCTCGCCGACCTGCGCGCCAAGTGCGAGCTGCATCGCGAGAAGCTGGCCTGCATCATGATCACCTACCCGTCGACCTACGGCGTGTTCGACATCCGCGTGAAGGAGATCTGCGCACTGGTGCACGAGCACGGCGGGCGGGTCTATGTCGACGGCGCGAACATGAACGCCCTCGTCGGCGTGGCCGCGCCGGGCGAGTTCGGCGGCGACGTGAGCCACCTGAACCTGCACAAGACCTTCTGCATCCCGCACGGCGGCGGCGGGCCGGGCGTGGGCCCGGTGTGCGTGGTGGCGGACCTGGTGCCCTACCTGCCCGGCCACGCCACCGGCGGCTTGCCCGTCCACGGCGTGGGCGCCGTATCAGCAGCACCCTTGGGCAACGCCGCCGTGTTGCCGATCAGCTGGATGTACTGCCGCATGATGGGCCCCGACGGCCTGCAGGCCGCGACCGAAACCGCCATCCTGAGCGCCAACTACATCAGCGCAAAGCTGCGCGACCACTACCCCACGCTGTACGCCAGCGAAAGATCGGATGGCAAGCCGGGCCACGTGGCGCACGAATGCATCCTGGACCTGCGGCCGCTGAAGGAGTCCAGCGGCGGGGTTAATGGCGTCAGCGCCGAGGACGTGGCCAAGCGCCTGATGGACTATGGCTTTCACGCGCCCACGCTCAGCTTCCCCGTGCCCGGCACGCTGATGGTCGAGCCCACCGAGAGCGAAACGCTCGAAGAGATCGACCGCTTCATCCACGCCATGATTGCCATCCGCGAAGAGATCCGCAAAGTCGAACGCGGCGAATGGCCCCAGGACGACAACCCGCTCAAGAACGCCCCGCACACGGCCGCCGCCACGATGGTGGACAACTGGACGCGGCCCTACCCGCGCGAGACGGGAGCGTTTCCGCTGGCGAGCCTCAAGCACACGAAGTACTGGACGCCGATTGGGCGGATTGACAACGTGTATGGGGATCGGAATCTGTTCTGCAGTTGTGTGCCGGTGGCGGAATACGCAGGTTGACACAACGGTAAAGCGACCGGCCAGCCTCGCCTTTTCACTTGAAAGCGTTGTTTCAGCGCTTGCTGAATACGCCTTTTCGACTGAATATATTGCGTAATTTCACCCGAATGCCTATATTCAGCGTGTGCTGAAATCGACATCTCAGGTGAAAATCATGAGCCCCCGCGAAGTCGAGGTGGCGTGGGCTAGCCAGCTTCAAGCGCTGCTGGACGCCTCCCCGATAGTTAGCAACGTGGCCATAGATCCCGTGCCGAACCACCGGGACAGCGGCTACGACGGCAAGGCTGACTTCATCATTGGCGACGAACCACATCACCTGCTCATCGAATGCGAGTCGTCAGGTCAGCCCCGTCACGTGCGGAATGCGATGGCCAGCCTCGGCCCGGAAATCTTGCGCGCGAGCGGTCTGACCCGCGGATTGGTGGTCGCGCCGTTCATCTCGCTGGCCTCACGCGGAATCCTTGCCGACCACAACATGGGCTGGCTCGACTTGGCTGGCAACGCCCGCATCGTGTTTCCCCGTTTCCACCTCGAAATCAACAAAGCCGACCGCGATCCTTTCGCGACCAAGCGCGAGCAGCGTTCGCTCTTCTTCCCCAAGTCCGCGCGCCTGCTGAAATTACTCCTGCACAAACCACACCTCCCCTGGAAGGTTACGGAACTGGCGACCCAAGCCAATATCAGTGCCGGCCAGGTCAGCAACGTACGTCGTGCATTGATCGAGCGCGAATGGGCGACTGCTGAGACAGGGGAAGGGTTTCGGCTCACCCAGCCTGACGCATTGCTCGACGCATGGCGGGACGACGGTGTGCAAGCTCCGAGCGCCGTGTTACGAGGCTACACGCTCAAACACGGCCGCCCGCTCGATGCCGCGATGGAAGCGGCCTTTGCCGAAGCCACCCAACACAACGCGCATCTGCTCCTGGCTTCGCATTCCGTTGCGCGACGCCTGGCGCCTTACGCGCGTGTAGCCGGCGAATTTTTCTACGCGGATGCTGCCGGGCTCGCGCTTCTAAAACGACACCTACAGCTCTCCACAACCGACAAGGGCGAGAACGTGACCGTCTTCAAGCCGGGCGACGACGGCCTGTGGCAAGAGACGATGGAACTCGCACCCGGGCATCAGGGGACCGGGCCCATCCAGACCTATCTGGACTTGCTGTCCACCGGGGAGCGAGGCCGCGAAGCAGCGGAGCACTGGCGCGCCGAGAAGATCAAGCCCCTGTTGGCCGGACCAGCGTGATGGAACCCAAGTCGGCCAGGGACTACGACGACGTGGACACGCAGGCCGTGCTCTCGGTCTTGCTGGAAATCGGGCAGGTACTCGGCGTTTACCGTGATCGATTCGTCGTCATCGGCGGCTCCGTGCCGTGGCTCCTCTTCCCGGACGCCAAGCCGGCACACGTGGGAACGCTCGACATCGACCTGAGCCTGGATGCGCAAGCGTTGGGTGAAGGCGACTACAAAACCCTGGTCGAGTTGCTCGAGGCGGCAGGCTATCAGCGCGCCGCACCGGACATGAAGTGGTTCCAGCTGCGTCGCACGGTCGAACTCAAGGGCCATGCACCGGTGACAGTTCTCATCGACCTGCTGATGCCGCGCGAAGCGAAGTTCAAGCGCAACAAGCCACCGCTACTGGCCAACTTCGCGGTGCAGAAGGCGCACGGCGCCGGCGTGGCCATGCATTCGTTCGTTCAACATCGGATAAACGGCACGATGCCGGACGGCCGCCCTAACTCCGTGGAACTTCGGGTCGCGAGCATCCCGGCGCTTTTGGTGATGAAGGGTTATGCGCTCGCCGGTCGCGACAAGCACAAGGACGCATACGACATCTACTTCTCGGTCCGAGAATTCGAAGGTGGGCCGAACGGTCTGGCCGACGCCTGCCGGCAACTACTCGGTGATCCCATTGCGCTCGCGGGCTTCAAACACATCGCCAGCAAGTTCACCAGGGAAGCTGCCTTCGGGCCAATAACGGTGCGGCAATTCTTAAGCGACTCAGCCGCGCTCGGTGACATGACCGCGGATCAGGTCCAGGTTGACGCGTTTCGCCAAGTCAAGGCGTGGTTGGATCGCTTGGGAATATGAGTCCGACGCCGATCAGCGCGCCTGCGCGATCATTACCCCAGGCACGAATGCATCCTGGACCTGCGCCCACTCAAGGACAGCAACGGCGTGAGCGCCGAAGAGGTGGTCAAGCGGCTCCTGGACTACCGCTTCCGCGAAGAGATCCGCAAAGTCAAACGCGGCGATGGCCGCTGATGGGTGCGGAGCCTGATTGCGCACCGGGAAGTCGGGTTTGCAGCAAATAAAACGAAACACGAGGAGATTGGCCATGCTAGAAAAAGTGATAGCAATCGATAACGTCGGGGTGTTTCAGAAAGGTGTGCCAAAGGCGATCACCCTTGAGAAGGCAACACTCATCTACGCTGAAAACGCGCGTGGCAAATCGACGCTCGCCTCCATCCTTCGCGCCTGCGCTGGCGGCGATGTTCATTCCATGACTGCACGCGCCAGCATTGGCGGTGCAGGCAAGCCGAAAGTTCAACTTCGCTTCGCAAACGGCGCGGGCGGCGCGAACGTTGTTTTTGATGGAGGCACTTGGCAGGCCATAGAACCTCGTTTGCAGGTCTTTGATCAGGGTTTCGTTGACCAGAACGTCTATGCCGGGTCTGAGGTTAACTCGGATCATCACCTAGCGCTTCTTGATTTCGCTTTGGGTTCCCAAGCCGTCGTCAAGAAGCAGGAGGTCGAGAAACAAGGGGCCAGGCAGGTCAACGCGACAAAGGCACGTACGTCTGAGGAGGACAAACTCAAGGGGTATTTGGGCGGGTCGCCCCTTTTGGTCTTTCTCGATCTTGGCAAGGACGAGGACGCTGATAAGACCATCACTTCACTCTCAAAGCGCATCGCAAACGCTAAGGAAGCTACGACCATCACCGCGAGAACAGGGCCAAAGGAACTCACAATCCCGGAGTTTGACTTCGACAGTTTCGAAAACGTGGTCGCAAGCGGCCTTGACAATATCCGTGCGGACGCCAGCGCAACCGTCTCAAAGCACCTAGCTTTTCTCGGCGGGCCGCACAACGCCAGTTGGCTCAGTACCGGCCAAGCACTTCAAAAGACCGATGCGTGCCCGTTTTGCGGTCAGGACACTCAAGGCATCGAACTGATCGAAGCTTACAAAATTCACTTCAATACGGCATACATCGAGCATTCGGAATCGGTTGCCGACCTTCGGCCGATCGCGAAGATCGCTATTTCGGAAGCGTCAATTGATGGCGTCGCAAAGGCCTTTGACAACAACATCCACTTCGTCGCCGCTTGGGTAGCCCAGCTTGCCCTTCCACTTCCTACAGTGAACTTCGACGCGCTCAAAGTAAGCGCTTCGACTATTCGCACTGCGTTGCTGGAACTAGCGGACAGGAAGGAAAAGACTCCTCTCGAACCCGTCGACACGTCCGGACTTGAGAAGGCTCGATCATCATTCGCCGACATCACGAAAATTGTGACCGGCTACAACACTGCCGTTGCGGCAGCGAACGACAAGATTTCCGCGTTCAAGAATGCGCTGGCCGGTGAGAACGGGGCAACTTTGGAAATTGAACTCAAGAGAGCACAGATAAAGAAGGTCCGACATTCTCCCGAAGTCGTTGCAATCGTCGCGGCTCGCAAACTTGCCGATGAGGACCGCGCTGCTGCCGAAACCGCGAAAGCGACGGCCCGCAAGGAGCTTGACGTCCTTATGGCTTTGGTATTGGGGAAGTTTCAAGGTGATATCAACAGATGGTTGGAAACTTTCGGTGTCCCTTTTCGCATCGACAAACTCAAACCAACATACGCCGGTGGTACGCCGCGTACAGAATACGGAATTGCCCTTCGGGGCAGCACGGTCGCAGCTGGCAAGAAGGCGGCAAGCGCGCCTTCCTTTGAAACCATTCTCAGCGAAGGTGACAAGCGAACTCTCGCCTTTTCCTTCTTCTTAGCAAAATTGCTCGGGGAAAAAGACGCTGCGCAGAAGATCGTTGTTCTCGACGATGTTTTCACAAGTCTGGACAGGAACAGGCGCACTGAGACAGTCAACGCAATAGCCAATGTTGCAGGTACATGCGCCCAGGTTGTTGTGCTCGGCCATGATGGCTACTTTCTGCGCGAGCTGTCCAAGAAGTTGAAGAAGGACAATGTTTGCGCGCAGCTCTGCCTACATATGCGACGCGCCGCAAATAACTATTCGGAACTCGATGCCTTCGACCTTGAAGAGTTCTGCGCCTCTGACTATTACAGGCGCTATAGCGCCTTGCAAAGCTTCCTTGCAGGCGAGCCAACGCCAGATATTCTTACCCTCGCGACAAAACTTCGTCCGTTGTTCGAGGGCTATCTGCATCGCCGCTTTCCCGGCCACATCAGGGAAGGAGTGACCGTCGGGGTGGTCATCGGCGAAATCGAAAAGTCGCTCCCGGGCAATCCCCTTCAAGTGCTACTTCCGATTGTCCCGAAGCTCAAGAATTTGAACGATTTCACGAGTGCGTTTCACCACGACACCGCCGCAGGGAACGCCCCACGTCTCGCCGTCACTGATGCGGAGTTGCAGACTTACGGGGAACGCGTTATGAAACTGATCCACAACGGCACTATTTGAGCCCGAGATCGAGCCCAGGACTGCCTATCTGGAGGGCCAAACAGGCTATTTCGTCCATTGGCAGCGCGCTGAACAGAAGGCCGGTGCAACGGCTCTCGATTGGAATCGCGGGTCCAAGCGGCAAGTTATTTGCCAATAACACAAAGCACCGTGGCGCCAGCCCCCGGCTTGAGCGCGAGCCTGTTCGCAGACAGATTTCGCCAAGGGCAACGATGAGCGGCACCGATCTTCTGGCATTGCTCGCCGTCAAATCACCGGTAAATCTCAAGGCTTCACCCTGAGCAATTCTGATCAAAAGATCGCATCCTTGGGCTTCCGCACTTGGTGCAGCCGCAGGCGTGGTTGAACGCCACCTGCGCGGCCATCTTCACTTCGACCTTGTCTTTGGCGCATTGGCACTGCGGGGTACCGCCGGCAAATCCCGCCGCGCGTTCGCTAAGCCAGCCGCCCCTCATCCCGCAGGCGCGTGCCGATGCGTTGAATCTCGGCCTCGCCTTGCGCCAGCGCCGCCTTGCTCGTGTGCACCGAGTAGTAGCCCGTCACCAGATCGTGCGGATGTTTGACCGCCGAACCCAGCACAAAGGCGGTATCGCCATGGGCCACGAAGGCTATGGAATCACCGGACTCCTCGAACACCGCGAGTTCACCCGTACCGACCGGCCCACCGGCGTCGAGCCTGCCCGCATTGACTGCGACCCAGGCCACGGTATGGCCGGCAGGTGGTGTGTAGCGCCAGCGCTCGCCGTCTTTCAGACGCACCGCGAGGTAGTTCATGGCAGCAGGAGCGGGAATGGCGCTTTGCGCCGCACCGTAACGCCCCAGCAGCACACGCGCCGGGCCTTCCCCCGGGACCTGCGACGGCGCGAGGTAGATGCTTTGCGCCGGCGCGTTTTCTTCCGAAGCCGGCAACGCCACCCAGAGCTGGAACCCCATCACCGGCGCGTCGCTTGCCGGCGCGTCGCTTGCCGGCGCGCCGGTGTGCCACACGCCGTTGCCGGCGCGCATCCACTCCACGCCGCCCGCGGGCAACACGCCCTTCTTGCCGGTCGTGTCTTCGTAACCCGTATCGCCGGTTATCAGGTAGGTCAGCGTGGCAATGCCCGAGTGCGGGTGCAAACCAAAGCCCTTGTGGCCGGCCGTGGGCTTGAAGCCGAAGAGGTCCAGGAACACGAACGGTTTCAACCACTCGCCCAGGTCGCCCGGGCTCACAAGCCGCGTGATCGGCCCGTGCGTGCTTCCATGGGTGCGGTGGACGATGGCACGGGTTTCGATAGCGACGGCGGTAGTCATGGTGTTGGTCCTGATGGTGTTGAAGGGCACCGAGCCCGGTACTTCAGAGAGTAAGGGCGCACCCATTGATTGACAAGACAGCACAAACGGATTGCACCGTTCCACCCATCGAACGAATCGCGGACATGCAGACCCCGAAGACGTCGCCTTGTCCGTGACAGTGCAACGCTGAGCTGGCTTGCTTATGCCAGCCAGGCCGTGGCCGGGTTGACGCGGCCACAAAATCTGCGGGCGCTGGCCTGGGCCTGGGCCACCACCTTCAGGATGATCTCCTGCTCCGTCGCGGACTGGTACGTCGCGATGATCGGCAGGGGCGGAAAACGCTTCGACACCTGCACCGGATGGAGCAGCCCCGTCCTCAGCTCACGTTCTATCACCACACTCGGAATCGCCGCCACGCCGAATCCGTCTATGCACATATTGATAATCGCAAACATCGAATTTGAGCTGACGAGCGTGGACGCCAGTACCTGCTCATCCTGAAAATACGGTGCTATCTGCCGGTACGGAGGTGTATTTTTAGGGAAGGTGATGATGGGCATATGGGCGAGGTCGTCCACGCTGTAGACCCGGTCCGGGTCGATGATCTTGGGTGAACCGGCCCAGATCATTTGCCAGACGCAGCTTACGAAACTGCGAAAGCCGTCCCCGATAGCGGGGTCCACCGCGAATATCAGGTCGAATTCGCCCTTGTTCATGCCGGAGATAAGGCGCTTGGTGCTCTCCACCGTCAGTTCCACCTTGACGTTGGGCACGACGTCGTGGAGCGACTCGACCATGTCCGGCATCCACGTCGAGATCACGGAGTCGATGGCGCCTATGCGCACCGTCACCGCATCGCCCTGCCGCGGGCTCCGCAAGCCGGTCTTGAGCAAGTCCACGCTGCGCAAAATGCCCTGGAACGCTTGCAGCACTTTCTCGCCCTCCGGCGTAAGGCGAAACTCGGCGCCGGCGCGGTGGATAAGGCGGCAACCCAGCTCTGCCTCCAGCGCCGCGAGGCGGGACGATACAGCAGGCTGGGTGGTGTTCAGTTCTTCCGCGGTTCGCCCGAAATGCCGGTTCCGCACCAGAACGGCAAAGGTCGTCATATCCAGAAGTCGCATTGATATGTTCCTGAGCGTGCGATAAATATATTTTATCGGCCATATGCAAATTGAAAATTGAAGCGGCGTGGTGACCCCATAAACTGCGGACAACCACAACCCTTTTCACACCGACCATGACCGACAAAAAACTGTATTTGAAGTTTGTAGACGCCAACGTGCAGGGCACCATCAGCATGTACTGGGACGTGGCTCCCAAGACTTGTGAGGCACTGTGGGGGGCGCTCGAAAAGCCGATCCGCTGGCCCGCCTCCCACGCCATCTTCTCCGGGCCGGAAATCATGATGGGCCTGCCCGAAGCGAATCGGAATTTCGACCCGACCAAACTCCCGGCCGAGAACCAGACCATCATTCCGGAAGTCGGCGAGTTGCTCTGGTACTACCAGCCCAAGAACTTCTTCAAGATCGACCCCAGCGAGTTTTGGGAGATCGGCCTGTTCTACGGCGTCGGTGGCCGCACCTTCGGCCCAACGGGATGGATCCCCTGCACCTACTTCGGGCGCATGACCGAAGGCCTGGAAGCCATTGCCGAGCAATGCCGCACGATTCGCCAGACCGGCGTAAAAGTGGTAGAACTCGGCCGTCTGTAACCCCCGTCTCCAGTAAAAAAGGAAATCCCCATGAAGCAGCATCTGAATAAAGTGGTTTTTGCCGTACTGGCACTGTGTACCGCGGCCGTCAACGTGTCCGCACAGGACAAGACGCTGAGGATCAACTCCTTCGGCGGCGCCTACGAGACCGCACACCGCAAGTGCGTTATTACCCCGTTCGAAAAAGAGACCGGCGCCACGGTGCAGATCGTCACGGCTTACTCGGCCGATGCCTTCGCCCAATTGCGCGCGCAGAAGGCCGCGCCGCAATACGACGTGATCCATTTTTCCGGTGGCCAGGAAATCGTCGCGGCCTCCGAAGGTTTGCTGTCACCCATCGATCCCAAGAAGCTGAGCAACGCAGCCGATGTCTACGACATCGCCAAGGCGGGACTCGCGAAGGGAGAAGGCCCCGCCTACTCGGTGGCCGCCATCGGCATGATCTACAACTCGGACGCCATGAAGCCCGCGCCAGCGAGCTGGAAGGATCTGCTCAATCCCAAGATTACCCCGCACCTGATCCTGACTGATATCTCCAACGGCTACGGCATGCTGGGCTTTCTGATGCTCAACAAGGTCCAGGGCGGCGACCTTACCAATATCCAGCCGGGTCTGGACGCGGTCACGAAACTGCTGGCCAGCGGTGCCACCATTGTCACCACCTCGCCCGAAATGCAGCAGTCGTTCGCGCAAAACGGCGCGTGGCTTGCGGCCTACGCATCGGACTATGCCTATACCCTGACCAAGGCAAATTTGCCAGCCAAGTTCATCCAGGGCTCGGAGGGAACGCCGGCAAGTTTCATCACCACCAACCTGGTCGCGAAGCGCCCCAACCAGGAGCTTGCGCTCAAGTTCATCGACATGTCCCTGGCCCCCAGCGCCCAGCAGTGTTTCGCCAACGAGCTGCGCTACACGCCGACCAACTCCAAGACCACGCTGACGCCTGAAGTGGCCGCCGGGGTGGCTTACGGCGCCAGCAACATCAAGGGTCTGCTGCGTTTCGACGCGCCCACCATCGAGGCCAATCGCGCGGCCTGGGTGGAAAAATGGAACAAGACCATCGCGAAAAAGTGATCGTAAGCAGCGTCCGTGCAAACGGCCATGAACCGCAGGGCCGCTCCCAAGGCGCATAACGTCGAAGCGCGCAGCGCGAAGGTACACCATTGAGCGACCGGCTTGAAAATCTGCTGCTGGCGCTTCCCGGGCTTCTTTTTCTGGCACTAGCGTTTTTCCTGCCTATCGGGCAAATACTTATCCTGAGTGTCTCCGGCCCCCACGGGCCGACGCTGGAACATTTCGCCCATTTCCTGGGCGACCCGTACTACCTGGGCGTGTTGTGGCGCACGGTGCGCCTGTCGCTCATCATCACCGCGATCTGCGCGCTCGTCGGCTTCCCGTTTGCCTACATCATGGCGCGCGTCGGCCCCAAGCTGCGCCTGTGGATGGTGATCGTGGTGATCCTGCCGCTCATGACCAGCGTGGTGGTGCGCACCTTCGGCTGGATGGTGCTGCTAAGCCGCAGCGGCTTGGTGCCCAAAACCTTGCGTGACCTCGGGCTGGCGGAACCCAACTTCGGCTTGATGCAGACGGAAACAGCCATCGTGGTCGGCATGGTGCAGGTTTTGTTGCCCTTCATGACCCTGTCGATTCTGGGCGTGCTCAGCCGCCTGGACACGCGCCTGGAAGAAGCCGTGCGCACCATGGGGTGCAGTTTTCTGGCCGCCATCCGCACCGTGGTTCTGCCGCTGTCCATGCCCGGCATAGTTGCTGGCTCCCTGCTGGTCTTCACCCTGTCGGCCAGCTCGTTCGTCACGCCCAACCTGCTGGGCGGCACACGCATCCAGGTGCTGGCGGCGTCCATCTACAAATCGGTCACCCAGACGCTGGACTGGCCGTTTGCGGCGGCGCAGTCGGTGATCCTGTTCGTGGGCGTTCTGCTGGTGCTCATACCCTACGCCAGGATGACGGCGCGCAGCCATGGTTAAGGCCGTCCCCGCGCCTATCCGCGTGCTGGCCGCGGTGTTCGTGCTGCTCACGGTGGTGGTTCTGCTGGCGCCGCTGATCGTGGTCGTCGGCGTCTCGTTTTCGGAAAGCGAATTCATCGCCTTTCCACCGGCGGGCTTGAGCCTGCGCTGGTACCAGGAGGTGTTGACCTCCAGCACCTATGTGGCTTCGGCGGTGACCAGCCTGAAAATCGCCATCCTGGTGACCATCACGGCTACCCTGGCGGGAGGCGCGGCGGCCATCGCCCTGTACCGCAAACAACTGCCGTTTTCGGGCCTGCTGGGGACCATCTTTTTGTCGCCGCTGGTGCTGCCCACCATCATCTACGCCATCGGCTCGCTGATGTTGTGGAGCACGCTGTTTGGCCCGATCTCCCCGGTGACCCTGTGGACCGGCCACACCGTGATCGCCATGCCTTACGTCATACGCACCACCCTGGCGGTGTTGTCCGAGTCCGACCC
Organism: Betaproteobacteria bacterium; assembly: GCA_025360705.1. Classification (GTDB taxonomy): domain Bacteria; phylum Pseudomonadota; class Gammaproteobacteria; order Burkholderiales; family Burkholderiaceae_C; genus CAISIP01. Next base: position 11,276 of record JANYBQ010000270.1, read on the forward strand.
GTTCCTCGACTCGGCCGCGCGAACCATGGGTGCCAGCCGCCTGCAGCGCCTGTGGTTCGTGCTGGTTCCCCAGTGTTTGCCAGGCTTGGGAGCGGGCGCCTTTTTCGCGTTCAACATCTCGTTCGACGAAGCGGTGCTGTCGCTGTTTCTGCGCACGCCCGACACCACCACCCTTCCCGTGCGCATCTATGGCCAGCTGGAGTTCAGCCCGGACCCGTCGGTGGCCGCCGTCTCCGCCATCATGATCGTGCTGACCATACTGATGATTCTCGTCATCGACCGAATACTCGGCCTTCAGCGTTTCGCGAGCAATTAAGCAATTCACCATGGCAAACGTCAGGCTCCATGACATCCACAAGTCTTTCGGTTCCACCGGCGTCATCCACGGTGTTTCGCTGGACATTGCCTCGGGCGAATTCGTAAGCCTGCTGGGCGCATCAGGTTGTGGCAAGACCACCTTGCTGCGCATCGTTGCCGGGCTGGAAAGCGTTACCTCCGGCACCGTGGAAATAGGTGGAAAAGTCGTCACCGACCTGCCACCGGAGCAGCGCGACATTGCCATGATGTTCCAGTCTTACGCGCTGTTGCCGCACCTCACGGTGGCCGAGAACGTGCGTTTTCCACTGCGCATGCGGCATATCGGTTCGCGCGACGAGCAGCATGAAAAGGTCAAGGTGGCGCTGGAAACGGTCCAGCTCGGCGCCTTGTCGGAACGCCGGCCGAGCCAGCTCTCGGGCGGGCAGCAGCAACGTGTGGCGCTTGCACGGGCCATCGTGTCCCGTCCCAAGGTTTTGCTGCTGGACGAGCCGCTCTCCAACCTGGATGCGCGGCTGCGCGAAGACATGCAGATAGAGCTGATCGAGATCCACAGGCGGCTTGGCCTGACCACCCTGTTCGTCACCCACGACCAGGAAGAGGCGCTCAGCCTTTCGCACCGCGTCATTTTGCTCAACCGCGGCCTGATAGAGCAGCAAGGCAGCCCGGCCGCCATCTATGCGCGGCCAGACACCGAATTTGCATCCAGCTTTCTGGGCGCGTCCAACCTTGTTCCGGCAACCGTCCAGCAGGTCAATGGCAGTGTCACGGCCGTCCTTTCCGACGGCCAGCAGATCCCCCTGCCGAACGATGAAAAAGCCCGCGGCCCCGTTACCCTGTCGCTGCGGCAGGAAGACCTGGTGCTGGGACGCAATAGCGAAGCAAGCCTGCAAGGCCATGTCCGCACCCGTATCTACCTGGGTGCGCGCAACCGGTACGTCGTGCGGGTGGCGGGGGTCGAGATGAAGGTCCTTACCGCGAATAACGAGGTGTTTCAAGATGGAGACGCGGTCTCTCTTTCCATAAGCCCCGACCGTATCCGCCTGGTCCACTGAACCTGCAAACCGCCGTAAGCCCGGTTGCCGGCCATCACGGCATCCGGGTGATCTCCACCGACGTCAGCGCATGCTCTTTCGCAGGTCGGCAAGCGTCCGGTCCGCAGCGTCGACGCGTATCAGGCCCGAGCGCTGAAACTCGAGGGCCAGGATCACATACAGGGTGAACGACATCGTGGCAGACAAGGTCAGTATGTAGAACCAGCTTCGCACCTTGTTGGCGCACATGACATAACCCACCAGCAAGGCGCTGATCAGGCTCATCTCCACCAGCAGCAGATAGATGGGCAAGTGGGGGTGATTCTGGGTCGCCGCGGCCCGCGTCGTGGTGATGTCTATCAGGTCGTTGAGCGCCGGCAGCAAGAGCATGCGTGTGTGAGGGCGTCTCAGCCCGTTGGCTCGCGCTGATCGCCACGGGCCAGATTTTTCCCTGCAAAACGGTGGTAAGCGAGGCCTCAAGAACGAAGTTCGTGGCCGGTCAGAACGCAATCTTGCCCGTCATGATTTCCCACCAAAGCCGCCAGTCGCCCATAAAACTAAAGCGTGGATATTTGAAAGTAGCCGGCTTGTTGTGTTCAAAAAAGAAGTGGCCCACCCAGGCAAAGGCATAACCCTGGACGAACCCCGCCAGGATAAGCCACCATGTCTGCGTAACCAGGGCCACTACCAGCAGCACGATGCCAATGCTGCTACCCACGAAATGCAGCCGGCGGGAGGTGCGGTTGCTATGCTCGCCGAGGTAGAACGGATAGAAATCGGCGAAGGTGCTGAAGCGCTTTTCGTTGTCCATGGTTGTCTCCTTTTCTTGTCTGTGCTTTCCGCCAGACCATATCACTTCATCCATGCAACCGCGGCTTCAGCTTGCGCAAGCGCGGCCTTGTCGGTA
>JANYBQ010000294.1 GCA_025360705.1 Betaproteobacteria bacterium
ATCACGCTCCCTACGCCAGCATTACCCAGATCAGGTTCGAGGCCGCGAATCTTTCTACTGCGCGGGCCGATCTGACGTCTGTGGTGCTCACCGTACAGGTGTACGGTTGCGCTCCTCGACGCCAGCTAGGCCCGCTCGCTACGAAATCTTCACGACCTCTTGGTGGGGTATTTCTCAGTCGGCCGGCATTGCTGCCTGGCTGACACCCCCGGTGATGGCGGGATTGTAGTCAAGTGATTGCCTGAGCGTATTACGTGGAGTTTCCGACGAGTTGGCCGAAGCGCTGCAAGTCCACATTGCCGCCGCTGACGATCACGCCAACGCGTTTGCCCTGGAGGGGAACGCCGGCGTGACATACGGCGGCCAGACTGAGGCACCCGGTGGGCTCCACGATCATCTTCATGCGTTCGGCATAAAAACGCATAGCCTCCACCAATTGCGCGTCGGTTACGGTCAACACGTCGTCCACGTCGCGCCGGATGATGGCGAATGTGATCTCGCCCACGGCCTGGGTCTGCGCGCCATCGGCAATCGTCTTGGGCGTGACGATACGCACAATGGCACCGCTGCGAAACGATTGTTGGCCATCGTTGCCAGCCTCGGGTTCGACTCCGATCACCTTGCAACCCGGCGACAAGGCGCGCGCCGCCAGCGCCGAACCACTCAGCAAACCGCCGCCGCCCATGCACACAAACAGGTAGTCCAGTTCGCCCACTTCTTCGAACAACTCCTTGGCGGCGGTGCCCTGCCCGGTGATGACGTCCGCATGGTCGAACGGCGGGATCAAGGTCATTCCGCGCTGCACCGCGATTTCTCGTGTTAGCACTTCGCGATCCTGCTGGAAGCGGTCGAACAAAATTACCTCGCCGCCATAACCCCGCGTGGCATCGATCTTGGCCTGAGGCGCGTCGAGAGGCATCAGGATCACCGCGGGGATGCCCAGCAAACGCGCCGACAGGGCAATCGCCTGCGCATGGTTACCCGAAGAGAAAGCGATAGCGCCGGCCAAGCGCTGCGCGGCGTCAAAACGCGATAGCGCGTTGAACGCACCGCGGAACTTGAACGCGCCCATGCGCTGGAAGTTTTCGCATTTGAAGAAGACCTGCGCGCCCAGGCGGGTGTCCAGCGTACTGGAGCGCAATACGGGTGTGTGGTGGGCGTGGCCTTTCAGCCGCTCGGCGGCGGCTACGACGTCTGCGAAAGTGGGCAGAGTAAGCATGGAAAAATCCTTGGCATGGACAGGAACGGGATTGTGCAACTGTACCGGCGCGGGAAGCGCGCCCAACACAGGCCTTCCTATACTGCCCCATGCGCGTTTTGCTTCAGACTTTTTCCTGGCAGGAACTGCGTCACCACCCGTGGCGCAACGCGGCCGCCGTGGTGGCCGTAATGCTGGGCGTGGCGCTGGCGTTTTCGGTTTCGCTGATCAACGCTTCGGCGCTGTCGGAGTTCTCGCAGGCGGTGCGTTCCGTCAACGGCCAACCCGACCTGGAACTACGCGCCGCGCAGGGCGGCTTTGACGAAGCGCTGTTCGCGCGCGTGGCAACCGACCCGCGCGTCGACGTGGCGTCGCCGGTGCTGGAACTGAGCACCTACGCGCTGGACCCGGCGGGCAAACGGATTGCGTTGCGCGTTGTCGGCGTGGACGCACTCGAAGTTGCGCGTGTCGCCCCGGATCTGATGCCGGTGCCCGCGGCGAGCGCCGGACGGTTCGCGCTGTTTGCGCCTGACGCGGTGTTCCTTAATACGGCGGCCTTCAGCCAGTTGGCGCCCGGCGCGCCGGATACGGCTACGCTACAACTGCAAAGTGGCATGGTGTTGCGCCCGGTACGCATTGCCGGACGGGTCGGTGCCGCCGGGCCGCCCCTTGCGGTGATGGATATCGGCGCGGTACAAGACTTGTTCGGCAAGGTCGGGCAGCTGTCGCGCATCGATGTGCGCCTTAAACCCGGCGCCGACCGGCAGGCCTTTGCAGCGGCGTTGCATGCCGACCCGCTGTGGAGCGCCAATCTGTCGCTGGCCCAGCCGGGTGACGCGGTGCAGCGCATCGGCAACCTGTCGCGCGCCTATCGCGTCAACCTGACCGTGCTGGCGTTGGTGGCGCTGTTCACCGGCGCTTTCCTGGTGTTCTCGGTGTTGGCTTTGAGCGTGGCCAAACGCGCCCAGCAATTTGCGTTGCTGGGGGTGCTGGGCCTGTCGGGACGCGACCGCTTGCGGCTGGTGTTGGCCGAGTCCTTTGTGTTGGGCGTGGTTGGCAGCGTGGCCGGCGTGGCGCTGGGCACCGCGCTGGCCTGGCTGGCGCTCAAGGCATTGGGCGGTGACCTGGGCGGTGGTTATTTTCCGGGCGTGGCGCCGAGCCTGCAATGGGACGGACTGGCGGCACTGGTTTACGGCGCGCTGGGTGTGGCAGCGGCACTGGTGGGCGGTTGGATACCCGCACGCGCCGCGCAAAAATTGCCACCCGCTCAAACCCTCAAGGGCCTGGGGCTGCAACATGGCGCGCCCAGTCGCCCGTGGCTGGCATTGGTGTTGCTGGCGGCCTGCGCGGTGTTGACCATGGCGCCGCCGGTGTTCGGTATTCCGCTGGCGGCTTATTTCGCTATCGGGCTTTTGCTGGTCGGCGGCATCAGCGCGTTGCCGGCGCTGATCGGTTTGCTGTACGACCGGCTGGCCCCTTGGCTGTCGCGCTGGCTGTTGCCGATGCTGGCGATCGAACGCGCGCGGCGCGTGCGGTCCAGCGCGGCGGTGGCCGTGAGCGGTGTGGTGGCATCGCTCAGCCTGGCGGTGGCCTTGACCGTGATGGTCGCCAGTTTTCGCGAGTCGGTCACGCACTGGCTCGATGTGGTGTTGCCAGCCGATCTGTACGTACGCACTACCACCAACAACAGCGGCAGCGGGGACACGGTCTATTTCACGCCCGAGTTCGTGCGCACAGTGCGGCAGATTCCGGGCGTGCAAAACCTGGCCACCGTGCGCACACAGGCACTGGCGCTTGACCCTTCACGCCCCACGGTGGCCCTGTTGTCGCGCGCCATCGGGGACGCGGCACGGTCGCTGCCGCTGGTGGGTGAACCCTTGCCGGTGCCCGCCGGCGCCATTGCCATCTATGTCAGCGAACCGATGGTGGACCTGTATGGCGCCACACCAGGCAGTTATTTCAAACCGCTGTCCGATGTGTTTGCCGCGCCTGCCGACGGCGCGCGTGCGCCCGGCGCCACGACATTTTTCGTGGCGGGTGCATGGCGCGACTATGCACGCCAGTTCGGCGCCATCGCCATCGACCAGCGCGACTTCGAGCGCCTGACCGACGACCGGCGCGCCAACGACCTGGCCATCACGCTGGCGCCCGGTGTCGACCCGGCCAGCGTGCAGAAAGCGGTACGCAAAGCCGCGCAACAACAGGCCGGCGACGCGTTGATCGAATTTGGCAGTGCGGGAGAAATTCGCGCCTTGTCGCTGCGCATTTTCGATCGCAGCTTCGCGGTTACCTATTGGCTGCAGGCGGTGGCGATTGCGATTGGCCTGTTCGGGGTGGCGGCCAACTTCAGCGCGCAGGTGCTGGCGCGGCGCAAGGAGTTCGGTCTGCTGGTGCACCTGGGGCTTACCCAGCGCCAGATCCTGACGCTGGTGGCGGCCGAAGGACTGGCCTGGACCGCGGTCGGCACGCTGGCCGGCCTGGGGCTGGGGTTGTGCGTAAGTGTGATCCTGGTGCACGTGGTCAACCCGCAGAGTTTTCACTGGACCATGGACCTGATGCTGCCGTGGCCGCGCCTGTCGGCCCTGTGTGTGGCCATGGTGCTGGCGGGCACATTTACCGCCTGGCTGGCGGCGCGTTCGGCCGCCGGGTCCGACGCCGTCCTGGCGGTCAAGGAAGACTGGTGAAAGGCGGCTTACGACGTAATCGCCACCAGCACGCTGCAATGCGCGTGTTCGATCAGCGCGCCTGAACTGGAGCCGCGCCACCAGCGCGCTGCCCAGCCGTCAAGATGTTTGTGGCCCACCACGATCAGGTCGGCGTCTATCTTGCGCGCGTAACCGGTAATTTCGCCGATGGTGTCGCCTGTCAGCACCTCGCCGCTGGCCGAATGCCCCGCCTGCGATAGATCCTGCAAGCCCTTTTGCAGGATGGTCTGGTAGTTCTG
>JANYBQ010000301.1 GCA_025360705.1 Betaproteobacteria bacterium
CCAGGTGAAACTCCTTGACGCCGTTGTTCATGCGCCAGGGCAGGGTCCAGCCGTTAAGCGTGACAACCGGGTTATAGGGTCGGCCTGTTTGTGGAACCAGCGGCGGTGCTGTGTCGGGTTTGGTCATCAGCATCGGTTCGGGCAAGGCGGCCATGGCCACCTTGCTGACCGAGGCGGCGGCAACGGCGGTCAGGGCCGCGCCACCGAAGAAATTGCGTCGATTCATGGATCAAGTCTTTCAAATGGGTTAACGAGGCGGGCAACAGGAGCGCGTCAATGCGCGGCTGGCGCTGCGCCGTCTGTGCCAGAGCCGGTTTTCAGAATCGCCATGGCGCCCGGGGAGGTACCGCTCAGTGCGGTCTGCAAATCGACCTCTGCCAACCAGAAGTCGCGCTGGGCTTCCATGGCACTGTTGATGCTCAGCGTCTGGGCGCGGGTATCGGCCAACAAGTCCCACACACTGACCAGCATGCCGCTGTAGCGCAGTACCAGCTCGTCGTTGATGAACTTGCGCAATGGCACCACCTCGTCGCGGTAATGGCGCGCCAGATCATAGGCGGTGCGATAGCCGCGGTAGGCCTCGCGTGCTTCTGAACGTGCTCGCACGGCTACATCGCGCACACGCGCCGCCGATTGCATATACAGCGCTTGCGCGCGGGCATTGCGGGCACCGCCCCAGTCGAAGATCGGCAGCGGCAGTTCCAGTTCCCAACCGCGCCGCGTCTGGCGGGTTAGCGCGCTGTTGTCGAACTGGGTGTCGTGGCGATAAGCCAGCGTCAACCCATCCACGTAACCCAGCACCTTCGTCAGGCCCAGCTGGTCCGCCACATAAGCCGATTCGGCGACCGCGGAACGAACGTCGATCCGTTCACGCACGGCGGTGGATTCGATGTCGGCTATCGCGCTGGCTTCCTTGGGCAGGTCGGGCAGGCGCTCGGCCAGCGTGAAGTTGGTTTGAGCGCCCCACAAACCCATCAGCCGGATCAACTTTTCGCGCTCGCTGAACGCGGCCTGTTGCGCGCGTGCCAGCTGTGCCGTGGTGTCGGCCAAAAACACCTGTTCTTGTGCCTGCCGCAGCCGGCTCCAGTTGCCAACCCGCGCCATACGCCGTGCCAGTTCACCGCTGGCCTCGGCGGCCTCTTTGACGTCGGCCATGTACTGCGCGGTTTGCTGTGCGGCCACGGCATTGATCCACGCCTTTCGGGTGTCGACCGCCAGTTTGACCACGTCTTGCGCTGCCTGCAGCTTGGCCAGTTCATGTTGCTGACCCTGCCACCGGGCTTGCCAGGGGAGCGTCAGCAGCCCCACCACGTTAAAGGTAAGCAAACGTTCGATTTCCAACGTGTCGCCGGCCCTCATCCGGCCGAGCATGAGGTGCGGATTGGGTAGACGCCCGGCCTGCACACGTTGCGCATCGCTTACGCCCAGCGTAGCCAGGGAGCCTTGCAGCGCGGGACTGTTGAGCAATGCCACGCGCACCGCGGACTCGGCGCCCAGGGGCGTCTTGAGGAGTTCGGCGACGGCTGCGTCGGACTCCGCTTTTCCATCGCGGATGTTGGCCAACCGCGCATCGACTGCGCCGGTCTTGCCCGCGGTGAGCTGTTGCACGGCCGCGATATCGCCGTCGGGCGAGAGGGACGCGCACCCGCCCAACAAAATGACGGCCAATGCCACCGCAGCGGCATTGAAGGACGGCTTGAACGCCCCGACGACAGGGATATTCATTTTTGTATTCATGGCTTGGCGGGCCCAGATGCCGGGACGTGCGCAGGCATCGGTGCTTCGTGCATACGTCCCGCTTGGCCTGCTTCCCATTTCAGGATGTCCGCATGGCCTTTCCCGAACTGCCCCACGGCGGAGTTGGCCGCTTTCCAATCCACCGACTGTGTTTCCACGCCGGTTGGCGTGTCAGCGAATACCGATCGGTACAACACGGAAGGCACGGTTATCGCGGAACCGGCTACCGATGTTTGCGCAGCAGCCAGGGCGGGCAAGGCTACCGCGCCGAGCAATAGAAAAATCTCTTTCATGAATGACTCCACAACAGCTAAACGAGTGGTCGACGGACCACGGTCACCCGCAAGAAATCAGCCCGGCTGGGCGATTTGCGGACGAACTAAGGCTGGGAAGGTCAGGAAATAGGTGGCTTCAGACCCAGTGCGCGCTCGGCACTGGTGAAGCTTGCTGCATCGGACAGAAGCAGCACAGGAGAAGTAAACGCAATACCGCTATCAAAACGAGGCAGCACAAGCGCCACTGAATAACATGCCTGGCATACAACACAGGATGCGCAATGCGAGGCGTCGGTCGAGGCCGGATCTGGGGAGCCGGCGTGGCCAATGCAATCGGCGGTAGCCATTGGAGTGCCGGCAGGTACGGATGTGGCATGCACATGCGTCGGTGACGCCGCTGTATTGGCCTGAAGGCCACCACCACCGGAGTGACCAACGACGAGTTGGTGCACCAGCGTCGGCGCAGCCATTTCAGTCGCCATTGCATCACTGGTCCAGCCGCGCAGCGGCAACAGAACAATCATGAGAGCGATGAGAAAATAACGCACGCGCGGATGTTAACGGCTGAGAGAACAAGTTCTTTTGTTAGGGACATTCCAACGCAGGGAAAGGTCTTCCTGGCTCTCCACCGACTTGGTCGCTGATGCCGCACTGATGAACGAGCGGGTTGCTCAGCGCCAGCTAAGTCTGGCTGCATAAGCTCTTCCCCACGCAAATATCTGCGTGCATCCAAATGGGAAATACAAATGTTCCGTTACACCAAAATCGCTATCGTCACTACCGTTCTGGCTGCGGCCGGGGCCATGGCTTATGCCGCCAAGTCCATGGAGAACGACGCAACCACCATCACCCAGGCAAAAATTTCGATGATCCAGGCCATCACTGCCGCGGAGCAACACGCCAGCGGCAAGGCGGCGCGCGCGGAGTACGAACACACCAAGGCAGGATGGGTGTACGACGTCGAAGTGGTCAGCGGAGCCAAAGTGTTCGATGTCAGGGTCGATGCCGACAAGGGCACGGTCATTTCGTCGGCGGAAGACACGGGCGATCGCGACGACGATCAAGATAGACAAGACTAGTACACGAAACTCATGCGACGCATAGGAAATAGCCTGCTTGAGAGCCCGACGGCGTCTGGCCCCAAATCGTGAATCGCTGTCTGGCCTTATTCCATGAATAAATCAATAACAACCAGGAGACCTTGGCCGCCGTGGGTAGGCGCGGACAAGCGGATTGCGGCCGCGCATCGTGCGGCAAGCTCCTTGACTATTGCGAGTCCGAGGCCGCTGCCGGCGGAGTCTGAGCCTTCTATCCGATAGAAGCGTTGAAATATCTTTTCCTGGCTATCAAGCGGCACACCCGGCCCGTTGTCTTCGACAGACATGGCAATATGCCGCTCCGTTGAGTGGACCCGTACGGTAACGCGCCCGAGGACTGGCGTGTAGCGAATCGCGTTGTCGATGACGTTGACCGCAATCTCCCTCAACGCCGCGGGATCGGTTGAAACGAAAGCATCCCGTCCGCTGCGTTCAAAGCCCAAATCGATACTTTTTCCATGTGCCATCGCGGCCAGATCCTCCAGAACCTTTTGAACGATGTCACAGCACTGCTGGGTTGAGATTGGCGTTTTGGAAGCTATGTATTCCTCCGCGGAAGAAAGCGTCAAAAACTGGTTGACCAGTCGCGTGGTTTGCTGCAACGTCTTGCGCGCTGCAACAAGCCACGTGTCGCCGTGCGCCTTGCTTTCAGCGCGCATCGCATCGCTGATCTGGGTGTTGAGCACGGCAAGAGGGGTGCGCAGCTGGTGTGCTGCGTTCTGAATGAAGCTGCCGCGAAGCTTGGTGTACTTTTCCAACCGCTGGATGTAGTCATTGAACGAGTCCACGAGAGGCATCAGTTCGCTCGGAATATTGCGCGTTTGCAGCAGATGCAGTGAACCCTCCTTGCGCGAACGGACATCGTTGCGAAGCCGGACCAAGGGTTGCAGGCCGCGGTGCAGCCCAAACAGAATGAAGATCGTAGCCAGAGCCAATATCAACAGTTGCTGCGCCACCGCATGCAGCCACAACTTCCGGGTCAGCTGCCCATGGGCATGCATAGTCTGTGCCATTTCGACTGTCACCGGCAGGGCCGAAGGGTTGCCGATGACTGGCTGAAAAAAGGCGACCACCCGGACCGGTTCACCCCGCATCGTGGCGCCGAAGAATTGGGGTGAATCAGCGGCAACATCCATCGGCGGCAGCGGCAAATCCGAATAACCTGACAGCAGTTGTCCGCTGCCGGTTGTGACCCGGTAAAAAATCCGGTCGGACTCTCCAGACTGGAAAAGCTCCAGCGCGGCTGGAGGAATCTGGTGTTGGAAAGCGCCATCTTCAAAGCCGATCTGCTCTGCAATCATGCGTGCCGAACCCAGCAGCAATCTGTCCTGCACAACCGAGGCCGTGGCGGCAGAACTTTTGTAGGTGAGCCATGTGTCTACCGCGACGGCACTCGCCAGGGGCAAAAGCACCCACACCAGCAACTGCCTTCCAAGACTGCTATTCATCGCCCGCCTGGCGAAGAAGATAGCCCAAACCTCGCAATGTCATGACTTTCGCGGAGCTGCGCTCCAGTTTCCTGCGCAGACGGTGCACATAGATTTCGACCGCATCGGTAGATAAATTCTCATCGATGGAAAAGATGCTTTGCGCGATCAGACTCTTGGTGACCGTGGTGCCGGCATGGCGCATCAGCATCTCCAGCACGGCGCGCTCGCGGGGTGTCAGTGCCAAGGGCTGCCGCGCTATTTGAAATTCACGCGAGTTCGTGTTGTAGCTCAAATCGCCGCATGCCAGCACCGGGTTCGATTGGCCCGAAGACCGCCTGATGAGTACGCGAATGCGCGCTTCAAGCTCTTCGATCTCGAAAGGCTTGGACATGTAGTCATCCGCGCCCTGGTCAAGTTCGTGCACCCGGCTCTGGATCGTGTTGTTGGCGCTGAGCACGAGCACTGGGGTCGGGTCCTCGCGCGCCCGCAGCCGGCGCAACACTTCTTTCCCATCCAGCTTGGGCAAGGCAAGATCGAGGATCACCAGGTTGTACTTTTCGGATTGGAGGGCAAAGTCCGCATCCGCACCGTTGTCGATCCAATCCACCGTGTACTTTTCTTTGCGCAAGGTACGGCCCAGCCAGAGCGCCAGTTCGGTGTTGTCTTCGACTACCAGAATTCGCATCGGAGGCGGGTGAAGTGGGTCCGGTCAAAGGTCCTCGGGGATCATAGTCCTGGGTTCGCGGATTGGTACTTTCCCTAGGTTTTGGGAAGTGAAAGCGGACTGAAAGCAGTCCCCACCTATCGTCGGCTTCCAAATCAACTCAGGAGCTACCATGCAATCCAAGCCTACCCCGACCCGACTCTTCAAAGCCCTGACCCTGGCTGCCGTTGTGCTCGCTTGCTCCGCTGCCATGGCCGCTGATAAGGTGACCATCATGGTCGGTGGCTACGAAAAGCACATTTACTTGCCAGCGAAACTGGCGGAAAGCCTGGGCTATTTCAAGGCAGAGGGCCTTGACGTGGAACTGCTCAACGAGGGCGCTGGCGTGGACGCCGAAAATGAAATGCTGGCCGGTGCGGTCCAGGGTGTAGTGGGTTTTTACGACCATTGCGTGGATTTGCAAACCAAAGGCAAATACGTTGAATCGGTGGTGCAGCTCAGCCAGGCACCGGGTGAAGTTGAGCTGGTTTCCAGCAAACACCCGGAAGTGAAGACCATGGCCGACCTACGCGGAAAAAGCCTGGGAGTAACCGGCCTGGGCTCCTCCACCAATTTCCTGACGCAGTATCTGATGGTCAAGGCGGGAGTTCCTCTGGGCGAATTCACTTCCCTTCCGGTGGGAGCGGGAACCACCTTCATCGCGGCCATGCAGCAGGACAAAATACAGGCCGGCATGACCACCGAGCCGACCATCTCGCGTTTACTCAAGACGGGCGAAGCACGTATTCTGGTGGACATGCGCTCCATCGAAAAAACCAAACAGGCGCTGGGCGGAACCTACCCCGCGGCATCGCTGTACATGCCTACCGACTGGGTTGAAAAGAACAAGCCCACCGTCCAGAAGCTGGCCAACGCCTTTGTCAAAACGCTGAAGTTCATCAGCACGCACAGCGCTGCCGAGATTGCCGAGAAGATGCCCAAGGACTTCTACGTGGGTGACAAGGAGGCCTACATCAAAGCCCTGGCCGACGGCAAGAGCATGTTCACGTCCGACGGCGTCATGCCGGCCGGCGGCCCCGAGACCGTGCTTGCGGTGTTGTCCGGGTTTTCAAAGAACGTCAAGGGCAAAACGGTGGACCTATCAAAAACCTACACCACCGAATTTGTCAAGAACGCCAAATAAGCAGTACCTATTTATGGCCCAAAGCAACGACAGCCCGGCGATTGAGCTAATTAACGTCAGTCGCCGCTTCGTCACCCCGGACGGGAAATCCATGACTGCCCTGCGGGATTTCAACATGAGCGTGGCGCGGGGCGAGTTCGTTGCACTGGTGGGTCCGACTGGTTGCGGCAAGTCCACCACCCTGAATCTGATCACAGGCCTGGCAAGACCTTCCGCGGGCGAAGTTCGCGTAATGGGTGCGCCGGTTACCGGCATCGATCCCCGTATTGGCTTTGTCTTCCAGACCGATGCTCTTTTCCCCTGGCGCAGCGTCATCGATAACGTGGTGGCCGGGCCGTTGTTTCGAGGCGTGCCCGCGACTCAGGCTTATGCCAAAGCCAGCGAATGGTTAGGACGCGTGCACCTGGCCGGGCACGCATCGAAATATCCCCATCAGCTCTCCGGCGGTATGCGCAAAAGGGTTTCGCTTGCGCAGACTTTCATCAACGAGCCGCAGATACTGCTCATGGACGAGCCTTTCTCCGCGCTGGACGTGCAAACCCGCGTGCTGATGCACGAAGAGTTACTGGGTCTGTGGTCGCAGGCCAAAGCGTCCGTGGTGTTCGTCACCCACGACCTGGAAGAAGCCGTGGCCCTGGCCGATAAGGTTTATGTGCTGACTTCGGGCCCGGCGACCGTCAAATCGGTTTATCCGATTGGGATTCCCCGGCCCAGAGTGGTGAGTGAAATCCGCTATGACAAGGACTTCATCGACATTTCGCGCACCATCTGGGAAGACCTTCGCGACGAAGTACAGCGCGGTGCCGTCCGACAAGAGGCCCTGGCATGACTGATTTGTCCCTCTCTTCCAACCCGTCTTTTCAGCCTGGCACGTCCGATGCGGAAATCGAGTCCGCGGCCGCTTTGGCGGCGCGCAATCGCAAGATCGCGGTCAATTTCTGGCGCTGGTTTATTTTGGCCGTGTTTCTGGGGGGCTGGGAACTAGCCACCCGCTTCAAGCTCATGGACGTCTTCTTTTTCTCCAGTCCCTTGGCAATCGGCATGCGCCTGGTGGAATGGATTACGGAGGGCACCTCGGAAGGCCCATTGTGGTATCACCTCTGGGTGACGATGGAAGAGTCCATGCTTGGTTTCATCTCGGGATCAGTCGTCGGCATCGTGGCCGGTATTGCGCTGGGGCGCAACAGAATGCTGGCGGATGTGTTCTCGATTTATATCAAGGTCATCAACTCGGTTCCACGCGTCGTACTGGCCCCGATTTTCATCATGATTTTTGGCTTGGGCCTGACCTCGAAGGTGGCACTGTCGTTTGTGATGGTGTTTTTTGTGGTGTTCTCGAATGCGTTCCAAGGCGTGGTGGAGGCCGATCGTAACCTTCTGGCCAATGCCCAAATTCTGGGCGCCAAGGGCTGGCAGCTAACCCGCTCGGTGGTCATCCCGTCCGCCATGAGCTGGATCTTCGCGTCCCTGCATGTCAGCTTTGGTTTCGCCATCGTGGGGGCCATCGTGGGCGAGTTTGTAGGGGCACGCTACGGCATCGGACTGCTCATCAACGTTGCAAAAGGCTCGTTTGACGCTGCTGGCATGTATGCAGCCATTGTGATCATTATGGTGGTGGCACTCGCCGCGGAGTATGCGATGACCCTGGTTGAGAACCGGCTCGCAAAATGGCGTCCCGCACCACTGCAGGAACTGCATTGACATTGCGAGTTTTACCGTGACGATGGGCTCTCACGCTCTCAGAGAGCAGCGGTCGAAACGGAGAGATTCTTTGATCGGACGACATCACCGACGAAGGAGTACGACAAGCGCTCGCTGCTGCCGATATTGCGCAGTGTCGGAGCCAGCCCTATGCCTCGCCTAAGGATCGGAGCAGATAGTTCGCGTCTGAACATCTTTATCCACCAACCGGCACTGGAGCCAAACATGTACACAACCTCAAATTCGGTCGCCTCGAAAATGCTAAGCAAGGTCCCCGAAGTCACCATCTTCTTCTGGATCATCAAGATCATGGCGACCACGGTTGGTGAAACGGCGGCGGACTTCCTTAACACCCGTCTGAATTTTGGGCTCACCGGAACGTCCATTGCGATGGGAGCCGTATTGCTGGTTTTCCTGGTCATGCAAATGGGCGCCCGCAAATATATACCCTGGATTTACTGGGCCACGGTCGTGCTCCTGAGTGTGTTCGGCACCCTGATTACAGACAATCTCGTGGACAACTTCGGTGTTTCCCTGCAAACCACCACGGTGATATTCGGAGCCGCGCTGGTGGCGATCTTTGCCGGCTGGTACGCCAGCGAGAAGACCCTGTCGATCCATTCGATATTCACCACCCGGCGGGAAGTTTTCTACTGGGCGGCCATCCTGTTCACGTTTGCGCTGGGCACGGCTGCCGGAGACCTGGCTGCCGAGGGACTGCATCTGGGTTATGCCAACTCGGTGTTGGTGTTCGCGGGCATGATTGCGGTGGTGACGATCGCTCACTACGCCTTCAGGTTCAATGCCGTCGCCGCGTTCTGGCTTGCCTACATCCTGACACGCCCGTTGGGCGCGTCCTGCGGCGACTGGCTCTCCAAACCACTGGCCGAGGGCGGGCTGGGTCTTGGAACCGGGGGTACCAGTGGATTGTTCCTTGTGACCATACTGGCGTTGGTTGTCTATCTGACAGTCAGCCGCAAAGACTTTTTGACGTACCAACGCTAGAGCCAGGGCACAACGGGCTGCTCAAGGCGCCGACTGCAACCCAATTGGAGGTAAGGCATGCGCGTTTTGCTCGTTGAAGATGATCGGATGATTGGCACTGCCGTGGAGCAGTCACTGAAAGACGCCACCTATGCCGTGGATTGGGTGCGTGACGGGCAGGCCGCGTTGACCGTAATTGCAAGTCAGGAATACGGCGTGGTACTGCTCGACCTGGGCCTGCCGAAGAAGGACGGCCTGGAAGTGCTGCGGGCGATACGGAGCAAGGGCTTGCCGGTTCCGGTTGTCATCATTACCGCGCGGGATGCCCTGGAAGACCGTGTGCAAGGCCTGGACGGCGGCGCGGACGACTATGTTTTGAAGCCCTTCGAAATGGCTGAACTGCTGGCCCGCATGCGCGCCGTGGTGCGCCGCAAAGGTGGTGTTGCCGGGCCGGTGATGAGCAATGGAAGCCTGTCGCTTGACCCGGCGAGCCGGGAAGCCCGAGTCGACGCAAAAACAGCGCAACTGTCAGCACGGGAATTCTCCGTTCTGCAGGCCCTGATGATGCGTCCCGGGGCAATACTTTCGCGCGCCGAACTGGAAGACCGGGTCTACGGCTGGAACGAGGAGGTCGAGAGCAACGCGGTGGAATTCCTTATCCATGCGATCCGCAAGAAACTGGGCAGCACCACTATCAAGAACGTCAGGGGTATGGGATGGATGGTCTCCAAAGGGAGTTGAAGCAATCGATGCAGTTCAGGTTATCGGCCTGGCTCTCGCTGGTCATTCTCTGCATGGCAGTGGTAGCCGGCGCATTTTCGTTTTTCGCTGCATTTGATGAGGCCAACGAACTGCAGGATGAGCAACTTACACAGATCGCAAGCCTGGTCAACCGTCAGGTTCTTGCTGCCGCGGATGCGGGGTCTTCGGCAAATCGTTCCGAGACCGATGTCGAGGCGCGTTTTGTCGTGCAGACTTTGCCGCAATTTGGCTCGGCCATGGGAACAACGAGAAGTGGCGTCATCTTGTTTCCTGCTGACCTGGCGAATGGCCTGCAGACAGTCGCGATAGGGAGTGAGGAGTGGCGGGTGTTCGTTCGCACAATCGATGCAGGCCCGCGCGTTGCGGTTGCGCAGCTCACATCCGTTCGAGACGAAATCGCACGCGACGGAGCACTGCGTACGGTGCTCCCGTTTGTGATTCTCATGCCAGTCCTTCTGTTGCTCGTGGGTGACCTGATTCGCCAGATGTTCAAGCCGCTGCGGCGTCTGGCTTGCGAGATTGACAGCCGCGCGGAGCAGGACCTGCAGGCTGTGGGGGATACCGGACTACCGTCCGAAGTACGTCCATTCGTAGTGGCCATCAATCGCCTGCTCTCCCGGGTCGCCGATTCGGCGGCTGTGCAGCGGCGTTTCGTGGCCGATGCAGCCCATGAGTTGCGCTCGCCGCTGACGGCTTTGTCCCTTCAGGCGGAACGGCTGGACGCGGCGGAAATGTCGTCTCAGGCCAAGGAGCGATTGGGGGCCTTGCGGCAAGGCTTGCAACGAACTCGGGTTTTGTTGGGTCAACTTTTGACCTTTGCACGTCTGCAGGAGGATCGCAAAGCAGCCAATACAAGAGTGTCCGTGCGGCAAGTGTTCCGACAGGTGGTCGAGGACCTGATGCCTTTGGCAGAACACAAGCAGATCGATCTGGGTGTGGTTGGCGAAAGCGACGCAAGCATCGTCGCCGACGCGATGGACCTGAAGACCCTGGTCAAGAACCTGGTGCAGAACGCGATTCGGCACACACCGCGAAGTGGGCGCGTCGATCTGTCGCTGCGGACCACGTCAACACAGGTCATCTTGCAGGTCGATGATACTGGCCCAGGTATTTCCGAGGACGAGCGCGAACGCGTGTTCGACCCCTTTTATCGGGTGCTGGGCAATGATGATGATGGGTCAGGTCTTGGTCTGTCGATCGTGAAGACGATTGCTACGCGCTATCGCGCTGAGATCAGTCTGGAAAGTGCGCTGCCTGACATCGGAGTCGGGTTGCGCGTAACCGTCATATTCCCGGGGACTTGAGGCGCCAATTTGCCCCTGAGCGTGAACTGCCGACCGTGGCGTGTTTTATCCATGCTCCAACGCAATCGAAAGAAAAGTGAAATCCCAGACGACAACGCGCTCACGTGCGGGGCGGCCGACTCCAGACTCTTATGGCGAAAGTCACTGCATCGTTCCAGCGATACGTCCGCTATAGTCAATCCGTGCATTCCGGCAGAACGGAGCAATTGACTCCGTCTGCATACACCCAGCCATTATGAAATTTCATTTCCTGCCATTTGCCGCGTTACTATTTCTTGCGCAGCCGGCGGTTGCCGCAGCCCCCCCCAGCGTTTTTCTGGAAGAACTGACCACTGCGGAAGTGGCCGCTGCGATACGCGACGGCCACACCACCATCATCATCCCGGTCGGGGGTGTCGAGCAAAGCGGCCCGCACATGGCATTGGGCAAACACAATGTTCGGGCCAAGGTCCTGTCGGGCCGGGTGGCACAGCAGCTTGGTAATGCCATCGTCGCGCCGGTCGTGGCATATGTGCCCGAGGGCAACATCGCGCCACCGACTGAACACATGCGTTTTGCCGGGACGATTTCGGTGCCTGAATCTGCCTTCAAGAGCATCCTTGAAGGCGCGTCGCGGGGTTTCAAACAACACGGCTTTCGAGACATCGTGCTGCTGGGCGACCATGGCGGCTACCAGGGCGCGCTGCAGGCAGTGGCGGCCAACTTGAACCGGGACTGGGCCAAGTCGGCAACTCGGGCGCATTTTGTCGGCGAGTATTACCGCGCGACTCAGTCCACCTACGTCGACGCACTCAAGGCCAAGGGCCTGAGCGACGCGCAGATAGGCATCCATGCCGGAACGGCTGACACCTCGCTGTCGATGGCAATCGATCCATCGCTGGTCAAACCGGAATTGTTCGGTCAAGCGGCGCGAGAAGGTCGCACCGGCGGCACAAACGGGGACCCCCGGCCTTCCAGCGCGGCGCTGGGGCAGCTTGGCGTGGATGCGGTCGTGCTGCAGACGGTGGCCGCCATACGCGGTGCCGTGTCGAGGCCGCGGTAATTTGCCGGCAGCGCTTCAGCGCTGGTTTGGCCTCGTCATATCAAACGCCAGGGTCAGTGCGTAATGTTGGGAAGGGCGCGAGCACTGGATGCGGACGCAGAGAAGATCGAAGGGCTCCGTATAACTGGTTCTGCCAAGTGGCGAATATTCATTTCGCCTCGTCAACCATCTGGATGGTTTTTTCCTCAACTTCTTTGGCAATTTGACCCAACGCTGGATCTTGCGACAGTGCCTGAAGCATTTGTATCGGCTTGATCAGGCCAATCAGCGTTTTGCCTTTCTCCGTATACACCGAGATACGGCACGGCAACGCCATGTTAAGGCGCATATCGGTGGCCAAAACCTTCGCGGCCTGCCCGGGATTGCAAACTTCGAAAATCTTGCACTCCTCATCGAATGCGATGCCTTTGCCGCGAAGCGTGGTCCCCAAATCGTGGACATGCAATACCCCGAAGTTATGACGCAAAACGGCGGCCTCAAGATCTGTCGACGCCTGCTTGAATGACTTGTTGGTTTGTACTATGTAATACATGAAATTACCTTGATCACTTTCCGTTTCGATTGACGATCCAGGCCACAAGGCCGACTACCACGATGACCAGCAGAATCGGCATCCACATCCAGCCGTAGGCACCCATCCAACCGTCGCTCCACATGCCACCACCCATCATATTTCCGTTCTGCGCCCAGGATATGCTGGTGGCCAATAGTGTCACAGTACCGATAGCCAAAGTAAAAAGGGCGTTCATGAAATTTTCCTCTGAGTAAGACTTGAACCAGAATTTATACCCTCATCCTGCCGGTGTCTGTGCGACAGCACACAGCCGCGCACAACCCCAACTGTCGCGGGTATTGTTTCCGCTGCCCCTGCGGTC
>JANYBQ010000345.1 GCA_025360705.1 Betaproteobacteria bacterium
GGCAGCTCTACAAGGTCACCAAAAACAAGGAAGGGATCGTCAAGAAGGAGCGGCTCACCAAGCTCTGGACGGACTGGGTGGACTACTGGGCGGTGGACTTCGACTACTTGCAGCGCAAGGAGATCATCAAGGTGCAAGTAGGAACCGGCCTGGGTGGGGTTGCCCCACTGCCAGGCTTCGAGCCGCCACAGGGCGAGCTAGCCATGCCGGAATTCGAGGAGCGCTGGACCGGTGGCTACATCTTCGAGAACGAATGGCAGAGCTTCCGCACCCGCCAAAACCGCGAGCTGGAACTGACAACCGCACAGCACACATATGATCGACCAGGCCGTTACACCGTGGCGGTCAAGGTGATCGATATCTTCGGCAACGACACGATGACGCTCGTGCCGGTGAACGTGGGATGAATCCGGCAAATGATGGCATCATGCCAATTAGCATCTCATTAATATTTGGGTTGCTAACGTTAACTGCCGATACAACCGCCATAGCCATTAGTGACTGCGCATGACATCCGACCAGCATTACCCCAACGCCCCGATTACAGAGGCCGTAGTCGACATTCAGGTGGCAACGGTTGCCACCGCCGATGCGCTTGAACAGGCCCACGCAGGGGAAGAAGCCAGCTACCCCGTGATTGAGAAATTGAACACCGCCACCGGCGCGATGGTGTTCGGCCCGGAGGCGCATGCGGTTGCAACTGCATCGTCTGAACCCGTGGGATATTTGTGCCGCAGTTCAGACAGGATTCAAATATTCCAAGCGCGTACCAACGGATATACGTTCAGCAGATTGGCGCGTTATCCCCATTGGGGTGTTTTTAGCGCCGAAGCGCGCCGCTTATGGGACAAGTACCGCGCAGTTGCCAAACCCACCGCGATAACGCGCGTTGCCGTTCGTTACGTGAATCGAATTGATATTCCGCTACCCCTGAAAAGCTTCGGGGACTATTTGCGCACAGCGCCGCAACTATCACCGGATTTGCCAGAAGGTCTCTCAGGCTATTTTATGCAGTTGATGATCCCGCTTACGAACATCAAATGCAACGGGATAATTAATCAGACGCTCATCGAACCAGCCAAAACCGATGTTGTATCCGTGGTGCTCGACATAGATATTTTTAGAACAGAAGATTTACCGGGAAATGAGGCTCAACTGTGGGAGTTGTTAGAGCAATTGCGGCAAGCGAAAAATACGGTATTTGAAGCCTGCATCACTGACCAAGCCAGGAGACTATTCACATGACAACTGCTTACGCTCAACACGCAGAGCCGATTCGCGCATTTGCTCTGTCTGGGTACCCTCGCCTGGTCCCGAACACCGCCCCCGCGCAAGGCCCGGAGGCCGCGAAGGTGCTGAACGTGGTCCGAGATTTCAGCCGCGGCACTGCGGCGCGCGGGCAGAGCCCTGAGTCGGCAAAGGTGCTCGCGACTGTGCGGCAACTTCAAGTTGAGCTAGCTCAACACGTTGAAAATATGCGCGCCACCTTGCAAGACGTCGAGGATCTGTCTTACAACCATATTTCCGTAAAGCCCGTCTTTTCCGTAAGGGCAACGTATAAATACATCGGCAAGATCAAGCCGCGCCAGTTCTCACTTGATGAGTAAGTGCCAATGACGAAGCCGTTTTGGTGCGAGGTCAACGAGCGAAAATTGGCGCAGGGCGACTTGCTTAACCGATGCCTGGTACCTGTGTTCAAGCCTGACTTTGGCACCAATGGCGGGGAAGTGCCGGTAGGCGAGTCGGATTTGATCATCATCACGCAAAGCTGTGATTTGGAAAATGCGAAAGTGGATCTCGTGGCACTGTGCCCGATCTACAGCTTGGCAGAATTTGAAGAGGGCAACCCGCAATACAAGAAAAGAGGTGAGTGGGAGAAAGTACGCAAGGGCCGGGTAGAAGGGCTGCACTTGTTAGGTTCGCCCGCCACGCCGGACGACAATCAAGGCGCTCTGGTTGTCGATTTCGGGCAGATTTTCAGTTTGCCGCCCGCCTATCTGGAAAAACGGGCGGAGGAGTTGGGGCCACGCTGGCGGCTTGATTCGCCGTTCCTAGAGCATTTCTCGCAAGCCTTCGCGCGGTATTTCATGCGAGTAGGTTTGCCGTCGTCTATTCCAACGTTCAAATAGAGGTTGCGCCGAACCGGAGATGGCCGCCAGTCGGTACGCACCGGTTCTTCACCCGAGGCCGAGAAGTGGCTACTACCCGCACTGAACTTCTTGAGATCATTCGCAACGGCGAAAACTCCGGCGTCGAATTCAATCGCGATGCGATTCAGAACCTTGCCCTGGCCAAGGAGCTTGTGGCGTTCTCCAATTTCGAGGGTGGGATGGTGCTGTTGGGTGTGGAGGATGATGGCAGCGTCAGCGGCATTACGCGACCGGACCCCGAGATGTTCGTCATGAACTCCTGCCGCGACAAGATACGGCCTGGTCTGATTCCGTTCTATGAGCGCGTCAAGGATGTTGAACCCGGCAGGGACGTTGTGGTTGTGCGCGTTTCACGCGGGCTGGATGTTCATACGCTCTGGCATGACAACAAGAATGTTTACTTCATCCGCGTTGGAACGCAAAGCCGCGAGCCGACGCCGAAGGAACTCGGCCGGTTGTTCCGGCAGCGGGGAGGTTTTCGGGCTGAGTTGCGTCCCGTATCCGGTGCGACATTCGCCGACCTGGACCTGCGCCGGCTGAAGAACTATTTCGCCCGCGTCAGACAGCAGGATGTGCCGGCCGACGATGATGAAGCCGCCTGGGCAACCCTGCTATTCAACACGGAGATCATGGTCGAAGACGGCATTACCGTTTCAGGCATTCTTTTGTTCGGCCGCACGCCGAATCGTTTTCTGCCGCAAGCAGGTATCGACGCTGTTGCATACCCTGGCGTGGACAAGGAATATGCGGCGCGTGAACGGAGCGCACTTCGCGGGCCGATAACGCCTCTTCTGAACGATGCCGGCGAGATTGTCGAAGCCGGCCTGGTGGAGCAGGCCCTCGCCTTCGTCAACAGAAACATCGCCATCATCAACCAACTGGAAGTGGGCGGTGCGCGCCGCGAAGAAATTCCAGCTTATCCACGGGAGGCAGTCCGCGAGGCGATCGTGAACGCGCTCGTACATCGGGACTATCTGCTGTCGAGCACGGACATCGAGCTTTCGATTTACGAAGACCGCATGGAGATCGTTTCACCCGGTCGCTTGCCGAATGGTATTACGCCGGTGCGGATGTTGACCGGCTGCCGTGCGGCACGAAACCAACTCATCAAGGATGTAATGCGTGACTATCGTTACCTTGAGCATTCCGGCATGGGTGTTCCGCGCAAGATCGTCAAGTCCATGAAGGAACACAATGGCACCGCACCCATGCTGATCGAGGAAGGAGAGCGATTCACGATGCGACTCGTTCGATAAACTTCGCTGCGAGATCTAACAGTCGCTTCCTTTGAAAGCCGCACCACGAGCCATTCAACTGGGAGCCAGCAGCAAGTTTCGCGCCTCACGGGTAAGCGGCTCCTTGGACACTGGTTCAGTCTTGCAGTGGGGCCTTACTGTCTCAAATCCGGGGACCACTTCAGTTAAATTTTCCATCCGCTTGCGCTTGCAAGTGCCGACTACATAACGTCTAATGGCGTGAGGGTCGGCCCTCGGGTCGGCCCGCCCACACCGCAAGCGCGGCTGCTGAAGCCGGTCGCGCGCCATCACCATCAACCATTTTGGAGAACCCCCATGCCCTATCGCTTTGATCGAATTGAACCCCGCAAGACCGCGATGATCGTGGTCGACATGGAAAACGATTTCGTTGCCGAGGGTGCCAAGTTGCAGTCTAAACAGGCGCATGCCATGGTGCCCAAGCTCGCCGCCACCTTGCAGTTCTGCCGGGACCGTGGGATTCGCGTCATCTACACCACGCACGTGCATCGCAAGGACGGCTGCGATATGGGCCTGTACGACGACCTGTATCCACCGATTGCCGACCGTTCTTCGCTGAGCGATGGCTCGCCCGGAGTTGAGATCTACCCCGATCTCGCCCCGGCGCCCGGCGAGCACGTCATCAAGAAGCATCGCTACAGCGCCTTTTTCGCGACCGACATGGACATGATCCTTCGCGAATGGGGCATCACGTCGGTGGTGATATCCGGGACGACGACCGAGAACTGCTGCCACGCCACTGCGCGCGATGCCATGTTCCACAACTACAAAGTGGCGTTTCTCTCGGATGTGACCGGAACGTTCGACTATCCCGACGTCGGATGGGGAGCGATGAGTGCGGCTGAAGTGCACAAGGCCACCCTCACGATCCTCGCGTTCTCGACCGCCCACGTGATGACGGTGGACGAGTTCCGCGCCCTGGCTGGCGGCAAGGTGGAGCAGTCGGTGCAGTCGCAGCAGGCAGTGGCGGCCTGATCCACACCACCCGACCGGGGCGCTTCGATGAATCAGGACTGCTGGCGCTAAACGGCCCTCACGCGAGCCGCGCAATCAACGCCTGCGCCGCTGCCGGTGCGCGCTCTTTGGCGCCGTTGATGAAGAACACGAAGACGTCGCGGGCCTTGGCCGCTTTGCCTTTTGGTTCGACGCGTGGCAACTCATCAGGCGCATCGCCTTTGGCCCAGACCTGCGCGGCCGCAGCCCACTGGTCAAGTGCCTTGGGCGCATAACCAGTCTTCACTTTCTCTTCACTCTTCATCAGCCGCGTATAGACAAAGTCGCTCGTCAAATCAGCAAACGACGGAAATTTTTCGGAGTCGGTAAACACGCTGGCGCATTTGTATTTGCGGGCCAGCAACAGGTAGTCGCTCGACATGAAACTTGGGTGGCGCACGTCCAGCACATGGCGCAGTTTGCGGCCGTCCACGTCTTTGGGCAACAGGACCAGAAAGGCCTCGAAGTCTTCGGCGTCGAACTGTTTGGCGGGCATAAATTGCCAGACGATGGGGCCGAGTTTGTTGCCCAGTTCACTGATGCCGCTACCCACAAACCGCGTAATGGATTCGCCTGCGCCGGCCAGCACGCGGCGGTTGGTAGCAAAACGGTTGGCCTTGAGCGAGAACATGAAATCGTCGGGCGTCTCGTCGTGCCACTTCTTGAAGCTGGCGGGCTTCATGGTGCTGTAGTAGGTGCCGTTGACTTCGATAGCCGTGAGCTGGCGGCTCGCGTATTCAAGCTCTTTGGTCTGCGCCAGGCCTTTGGGATAAAAGTTGTTGCGCCAGGGCTCGAAGGTCCAGCCGCCGATGCCGACGCGAATCTGGGTTGTTGTCTTGGCCACTTTCAACTCCTCCGTATCGATGCCTGAGGTTGTGAAGATTTCGTAGCGAGCGGGTCAAGGTGATGTCGAGGAGCGGAGCCGTACAGGTGTACGGTGGGCACCGCAGGCGCCAGATTGGCACGCGCAGTAGAAAGATTCATAGCCTCAACAGGTCGTGCAGGCTGCGTGCAATGACCTTGGTCGCGCGACGCAGGTCTTCCAGCTCAAGCCGTTCATCAGCGCGTTTGGCGTGTGACTCCAACACCGTGCGCGGGCCCGCACCATAAATCACGCCCGGAATACCCGCCTCGCAGAACAGGCGCACGTCGGTATACAGAGGTGTGCCCAGGGCGGGAATTTTTTCGCCGAAAACCAGCTCACCGTGTTTCTGAATCGCATCCACCAGCGGCTGGTTGCCGGCCAGGGGCCGCATGGCATGGGCCAGTAGCAGGCGCTTGATCTCGACCGTCACACCCGGCAATTTGGCGGCGGTGTCCAGAATGAGCTGGTGCAGCGTGTCTTCCACCTGCGCCGGATTCTCTTCGGGGATCATGCGGCGGTCGAGTTTGAAAGTGATGCGGCCCGGCACCACGTTGGTGTTGGTGCCGCCTTCGATCATGCCGACGTTCAGGTAAGGGTGGTTGATGCCTTCCACTTTGGAACTGATACTTTTGTACAGCGTGTTCTGCCGATACAACGCATTCAGAATTTCCACTGCGGCCTGCATCGCGTCCACGCCGGACTCGGGAATCGCGGCGTGCGCCATCTTGCCGTGCACCGTAACTTCCATTTGCAGACAGCCGTTGTGTGCCGTTATCACCTGGTAGCTGAAGCCGGCCGCGATCATAAGGTCGGGCCTGATGATTTTGTGCTTGAGCAGCCAGGCCGGCCCGACTTCACCGCCAAACTCCTCGTCATAGGTAAACAGCAGTTCCACGCTCCCGGTCACGGGCTGGGCTACTTCTTCCAACGCCCGTACGGCGAAGGTATAGGTGGAAAAATCGCATTTGCTCACAGCCGATGCGCGGCCATAGATCTTGCCGTCATCGATCTCGCCGCCGTACGGATTCTTCGTCCAACCCTCTCCCGGCGGAACCACGTCGCCATGCGCATTGAGCAGGATGGTCTTGCCGCTGCCGTATTTGCGCCGCACCACCAGATTGGTGATCGTCTCCAGGCCGCAGGCGCGTACTTCGTCCTCCGGCACCGGGTATTTTTCCGCTTCCATTCCCATTGCCTTGAGCAGTTCGGCGGTGCGCTCCGCATGCGGCGCGTTGTTGCCGGGCGGCGTGTCGGTGGGAACGCGGATCAGTTCCTGCAGGAACTTGACCTGTTGGTCGAAATGTTCGTCGATCCAGGTGTCGAGTCGTTCGTAAGTTGTCATGGGATATTTCAGGTTTCTTGGGCCATCTGGCCAAGCAGGGACAGGAAGGCATCGACGGCCAGTTGCATGTCGTCGCTGTTGGTGGACTAGAGCGGGTTGTGGCTGATGCCGGCGTTTTGTCCACGCACGAACAACATTGCCTGCGGCATGATTTGGTGCAGTTTCATCGCGTCGTGACCGGCACCGCTGGGCATGCGGTGCAGCGGCACGCCAAGTGCGTCGACGGCGCGTTCCCAACGCGCCTGCCACTCGGGCGCGCTGGGAGCCGCCGAGGCCCGTACGTTTTCTTCGAGCGTGTAGTGCATATGGCGGCGTTCGCAGACTTCCGCCAAGCTGGCCAGGATGTCGTGCACCAGCGCGTCGCGTTGTGGGTCGGTGGGGGCCCGCATGTCCAGCGTGAACTGGCATCGCCCGGGCACCACGTTGACCGAGCCGTTGGGCACGGTCAATTGACCGACTGTCGCCACCGAGTCGCCGTCCTGCGCGGCGCGTTTTTCGGCGGCCAGGATGACCTCGGCAACCGCCGCGGCGGCATCGCTGCGCCGGTTCATCGGTGTGGTGCCGGCATGGCAGGCGGTGCCGATGACATCGACCGAATAACGGGCGCTGCCGTTGATCGACGTCACGACACCCAGCGGCAGATTCATCTCGCCCAGCACCGGGCCCTGCTCGATGTGAACTTCGACAAAACCGAGATAGTTTGCTGGATCGCGCTTTAATTTGGGGATGTCGTCGGTGTGCAGTCCCGCGTGTTCCATGGCCTCGCGCATGGTGATACCGTCGGCATCTTTTTGCGCCAGCCATTCAAGGTTGAAGTCGCCCACCAGGGCGCCCGAGCCGAGCAGGGTGGCCCTGTAACGCTGGCCTTCCTCTTCGGCAAAACCCACCACTTCCAGGTTGAAGGGAAGACGTTTTCCGGTGCGTTTGAGTTCCCGCACGCAGGCCATTGGCACGAAGATGCCGAGCCTGCCATCGTATTTTCCGGCGTTGCGAACGGTGTCGTAATGGCTGCCGGTCAGCAGCGTGGGTGCGCCGGCTCTATCGGCGCGGTAGATACCGACCACATTGCCTACTGCGTCGATGGCCGCTTCATCGAGGCCGCACTCCGACATACGCGACTGGATGCGTGCTGCGCAGCTTCGGTGCGCGTCGGTCAGATAGGTTACCGTCAGCTGGCCCTTTTCGGCATAACCGGGATCGGTAAAAGCGCTGAGGTGTTCCTGCCAATCCCAGACATCGTTGCCGAGTGCCGGCTGCGTATCGAACTTGTCGTTGAGCCGGATTTCCACGATACGGTGGATGTTGCGCAGGCTTTCCTGCAACTCGAAGTTCGGATGGTTCAACAGCCGCCGTTCGAACGTCTCCAGAATTTCCCTTTTGGGCAGGCCCAGCCCGCGCGGCCCGCGCACCGCCAGGATGAAGGGGAAGCCGAATTTGGCAGCATAGGCCGCGTTCAAGCGCGTGATGTGTTGCAGCTCTTCGGCGCTGCATTGTGTCAGCCCGGCCTGGTTCTGCTCGTTGCTTGATTCCGACGTCAGCGTGCTGGAGGCCATGGCCTTGCCGGCCAATTCCGGATGGGCGCGGATCAGGGCCAATTGCGCGTCGCGGCCGGCTTTGCCAACTACCTGCGCCATGCAATATTTGAGCTGCGCGAGTGAGCGAAATGGACGCTGGGTGAGCGCCTGTTCTGCGATCCAGGGCGAATGTTCATACAGACCCGCCAGCATGCGCTGCGCCTCCTGCGGCGGAGCCTGGTTGAGTTGTTGCAGCGTGAGGGCCATGGCTCAATCCCCCCTATACGGATGTGTTCGTTTCCAATGCCGCGCGATGTCCAGACGACGGCAGATCCACACCTTGTCATGCGACTGCACATAGTCGATAAATTTTTGCAGGGCTTTTATGCGCCCCGGCCGGCCCAGCAGGCGGCAATGCATACCGACCGTCAGCATCTTCGGAGCATTCACGCCCTGCGGGTCGCCCTCGGCGTACAACACGTCGAAGCTGTCCTTGAGATAAGTCAGGAAGTCATCGCCCTGCGCGAACCCCTGGGCCGACGCGAATCGCATGTCGTTGGTGTCCAGCGTATAGGGCACGATCAGTTGCGGCACCACGCTGCCATCGGTTTTGCGGACCTTCATCCAGAATGGCAAGTCGTCGCCGTAGTAGTCGCTGTCGTATTCGAAGCCGCCATAGTCGGCCACCAGGCGTCGCGTGTTGGGACTGTCGCGCCCGGTGTACCAGCCCAGCGCGCGTTGGCCGGTAAGCTGCTCGATGATCTGCATGCCGATACGCATGTGTTCGCGTTCCGTGGCCTCGTCGATGTTCTGGTAGTTGATCCAGCGCCAGCCGTGGCAGGCGATTTCGTGCCCCAGTTGCTTGAACGCCGCCGTCAGATCCGGGTGCCGTTGCAAGGCCATGCTGACGCCGAATATGGTCAACGGCAGTTCGCGTTGCTCGAACTCGCGCAGGATGCGCCAGACGCCCGAACGCGAGCCGTATTCGTACAGGCTTTCCATGCTTTGATGGCGCGCCGCAAATGCCGCGGGGTTGAATATCTCGGACAGGAATTGCTCCGACGCCGGGTCCCCATGGAGTAGCGCGTTTTCGCCGCCCTCCTCGTAATTCAAGACGAACTGCAAGGCGATGCGGGCGGCGCCGGGCCATTGCGCGTGGGGAGGTTTGCGTCCGTAACCGGTCAGGTCGCGCGGGTAGGCAGCGGTGGAGTCGTAGACGCAGCGCGTAGGGGTCATGACGGGCTTTCAGGCCAAAGCCATAGAAATGTCGTTACTCGGAATCTTGCGATCGAAGCTCAGGTTTTCTTCCACATGCAGCAGGTGTTCGTTCATGAGCCGTATCGACAGCTTCTCGTCTCTGGCGGCGAAGGCGCGCACAAGTTCCGCGTGTTCATCATGGGAATGGGTCGCGGCACCCGTGGTCTGGTACATCAGCGTGATCAAGGCGCAACGCGAGATCAGCTGGCCCAGCAACTGCGCCAATACAGCATTGCCCATTAGTTCGGCAATACGTACATGGAAGTCGCCCAGCAGTTCGGTTCGACCGGGCGCATCCTCCAACTCGATGGCCCGCTTTTCCTGCGCGATATGCTCTTTCAGCGCCTTGATCTTCGCCGGCGTTACCTGATGCACGAAGGCGCGCGCCATCTCCGACTCCAGCATGCGGCGCACCGCGAAAACCTGTTTTGCCTCGCTCACGGAAGGGGCCGCCACAAAGGCGCCGCGCGCGGGCTCCAGCGTGACCAGCCGGTGTTGCGACAATTGCAGCAGGGCCTGGCGTACCAGGGTGCGCGACACGCCAAAATGATTCGCCAGCTTCTGTTCCGCCAGCTTGCTGCCTGGATGCAGCCGGTGCTCCACAATCGCTTTGGTCAGCGCCTGGACGATCAGGTGGGTCGAGGAAGATTCCATCGATTAATCATAGCGCGATGCCAGAAATGTGTATACACTTTTGTTTTTTCCGCAGCCGTAAGGGGATGCCCATGGGATTGAGCACACACGTACTGGACACCATGCATGGCAGCCCGGCAGCCGGAATGCCCGTGGCCCTGTACACCACGGCCGGTGACTTGGCGACCCTGGTAAAAAGTTTTGTCCTGAACCCGGATGGCCGCAACCCGGACGGTCCGTTGTACGACGCCAGCAGCCTGAAAGTGGGTACCTACCGGCTGGTGTTCGACGTTGCCGCCTACTTTCGCTCAAAGGACGTTGCGCTGCCCGAGCCCAACTTCCTGAACAAGGTCAGCGTCGACTTTGGCGTAGCCCTTGCCGATCAGCATTACCACGTGCCGCTACTCGTGAGCCCGTGGAGTTACTCGACCTATCGTGGGTCATGAAAAAATTCGTCTCCCCTCAAAGCTGGCCTTCGGTCAGGGTGTCCAGTTGAAACTTGCCGCCTTTGTCCCACAGCCAGATGTCGCTATAGGTGACTTTGCCCAGGCGGCTGGGAATGGGGTAGGGCGCCGCCGCACGGACGGTGCGCACGATTTCGGCCATCACTTCCGGCGCATGGCTGGGGGCGCGGCGCCAGTTGATGGCGGTGACGTTGCCCTGGCGGTCGATATCCACGTCCAGTACACCGATCGCATACAGGTTGGGCTGCAACATGCCTTTGTAAATGCGCTCTGCGTTGGACGCGTACAGATGGGTGGCTGCGTCGCGGCGATAGGCTTTCGCGCTGGTGGCCGCGGAGTTGGCGGGCCGGGTGGTCGGGCGTGGCGCAGCCGCAGCAGGTGCCGGGGCAGTCGCGGGGCCGACCGCGGATGGAGGGACCGTGTTCGGCACGGGCGCCTTTTCGCCGGGCGCGGGCGCGCCCTGGGGTGTTACGTTGCATGCCACCAGCAAGGCGGCAGCCGCGGCGCCAGTGGCGGCCAGCAAGCAATGGGTGCGGGAAAGGAAGGACATGGTGATGCTCAATCTTTGGGGAGCGATGAACGCGTACTGTGCCCGATATTTTCAGATCCCTTCGCCGGTGCGCCGGCGCAAGGGTAACGACTCGTGACATTATCCGATCGCGCGTTTGAGCGGCTTGGACACGCGTCCGCTGTCTGGGTCACGGTGGACGCGACCCAAGGTTCGGTGCCGCGTGACGCGGACACCTGGATGGCGGTTTTTGCCGACGCAACGCTGGGCACCATTGGCGGTGGTCAGGTGGAATACGAAGTCATCACCGAGGCGCGCCGGCGTCTGGCCGGCGCAAGCGGGGAGCCGGTTGTGCGATATGCCTTGGGTCCGAGCCTGGGCCAATGTTGCGGTGGCGTCATGCACCTGCGGTTCGAGCTGGTACACGCCGCCGATGTGCCGATGTTGCAGCAGCGCCTCGCTGGAGGCCTGGTGCCGGTGGCGCTGTTCGGTGGCGGCCATGTGGGGGGCGCCTTGATCGAGGTGCTGGGCAACCTGCCGTTTTCGGTGACCTGGATCGACAGCCGCGACGAAATTTTCCCGCTGCATTTGCCCGGCAATGTGGCCTGTGAATATTCCGATCCCGTGCACGCGGCGGTTGCGGAATTGGCGCCGCTGACCCGGGTGTTGATCATGAGCTTCAGCCACGCCGAAGACCTGGATGTGGTCGCAAGCTGCCTCAAGCGCCAGCGTGAATCGCATGATCTTCCCTACATCGGATTGATCGGCAGCAAAACCAAATGGGCGACTTTCCGCCACCGCTTGCAGCAGCGCGGATTCTTGCCGGATGAGTTGGCATGGGTGACCAGCCCGATCGGGGTGCACGGGGTGGTGGGCAAGGAGCCCGAGGTGATTGCCGTTGCTGTGGCGGCACAGTTGTTGCAGTTGAAAACGTAAATATTGAGAATGTAGAGACCAAAGGATCCGGGACATGGAAAGTTATTACCTCGACTGGGCCAACCTGCTGCTGCGCTGGGTCCATGTCATTACGGCCATTGCCTGGATCGGCTCTTCGTTCTACTTCGTTTTTCTTGACAGCAGCCTGGTCAAACCGGTGTCCAAGGAGTTGCAGGACCTGGGCGTCGGCGGTGAGTTGTGGGCGGTGCACGGCGGCGGCTTTTATAACCCGCAAAAGTACACGGTGGCACCCAAGGTGGTGCCCGACCATCTGCACTGGTTCTATTGGGAAAGCTACAGCACGTGGCTGAGCGGCTTCGCGTTGTTCACGGTGTCGTACCTCTGGAGCGCTGGCGCCTACCTGATCGACAAGTCGCTGATGGACTGGTCCAGCGGCGCGGCTATCAGCGTGGCCTTGTCGTTCCTGCTGGTGTTCTGGATCGTCTACAGCCTGATCTGCCACCTCTTCGGCCAGCGCAGGAACGGCGACGGGATTGTGGGCATATTGGTTTTCATAGTCGTGTGCTTCGCGTCCTGGCTGGCCTGCCACTGGTTCGCCGGCCGCGCCGCGTTTTTGCTGGTGGGCGCCATGATCGCCACGGCGATGAGCGCCAATGTTTTCTTTTGCATCATTCCGGGCCAGCGCATCACCGTGAAAGAACTGCGTGAAGGCCGGCCGGTCGACCCGATCCATGGCCAGCGTGCCAAACAACGCAGCGTACATAACACCTATTTCACGCTGCCGGTTTTGTTCGCGATGCTCAGCAACCATTACAGCTTTACCTACACCGCCCAGCACAACTGGATCGTGCTGGTGGCCATGATGCTGGCCGGTGCACTGATCCGGCAGTTTTTTGTCACGCGTCACGGTTACAAGCTGGGCCGCAACCCTCATCCGTGGCCGTATGCGATGGTGGGCGTGGCGGTAATCGTTGGCGCGATTGTGTGGATGCAACCGTCACCGGGGGCCGTCGTCGCTTCCGGGCCTGCCTCAACTTCCGTTGCCAGCGCCAGCGGGGCTGCCGGCCCGAGCGTCAAGGAGGTGCAGAAGGTACTGGAGCAGCGCTGCACCATGTGCCATGGCCCAACGCTGCAGATGAAAGGTGTCCGCCTGGATTCGCTCGAAGGGCTCAAGCAACACGCGCAACTGGTTTACCAGCAGGCCGTGGTGACCAGGGTCATGCCGATGAATAACGCGACCGGCATTACCGATGCCGAGCGCGCGCTGATCGGGCAGTGGTTTCTGGCGGGGGCCAGTACCGAGTGATCCTTCGCCGGTGAAAGTTTTGCTGCGCGTCCATGGCATTGTCCGCAGAAGGGACCGGACGGCATGGTAATGCCGGACTGGAAGCTGAAGAAGATCATCGCAAAGATCGAACGATTGAACGTAGCCGAGCCCATTGGCCGATCGTCTTTGCGCCTCAGTCGAAAGCCACTTCAACCACGCCAAACGGCGTAAACCGGGACAGCACCGCCTCACCCCGGCGCGCTGCAAATTGTTGGGTGAAGCTGCCGGACATGATGCGCATTCCCGATTCCAGCACGACCCCATATTCGGACAGCTTGTTGGCGAGCCAGACCACCGAGTGGACCGGATTGCCCATGACTTCGGCGCCCATGGCAACGGCGCCTTGCTGCCCGTTGAAGTACACCTCCACGCGGGCCTGGTCCAGCGCATCGTCAACGCCAAATGCGCAGGGAACGCCGGTCACAAAGGCCTTCTGCTGCGCGTTGTCCGCCATCGACAGAGGCATGTCGGCCTTGAAGTCGCCACGAACTTCGGCAATCTCCAGCGCCGGCTCCACGCTGGCAATGGCGCTTCGGGCCCGGTCGTAAGTGACGCCCGGTCCACGCAGCGTCTCGCCCAGCGTGAGGCAGAGTTCGTTTTCGATGCCGGGCGCGATCAGCTCGTCGAACTTCAATCGGACACCTGACTGGAGGTGGCCCGAGCGCAGCAGAAAACCAAAGCAGGGTTCCGCAATGCCTTGCTGCGCACGCATGGCGTTGGAGGTCAGGCCGACCTTCCATCCGGCTTGGACGTCACCTTCGGCGACATACTTTCGCAAAATAGCCAGTTGCACCGCGTAGGCTTCCACCATGGTCAACTTGCCGACCCATTCGGGTGGCAAATAGCGCTTGCGCTTCATTTCCCGCCAAAGTGCTTGCGCCGCGTATTCGATGTCCATGATCTTGCTTTTTGATTTGTGGGGACCCGCGGCAGGTGCTCGGCGGTCTGCCACGGTACGTCCCACGTGACCGGACCAGCGATCATAACCAGCGGGCTGCACCTCCGCACCCTAGAATGTGACGAGGAGGTGACAAATCCATGACAGAAGCCAGAGTGTTCCATCCACCGGGCCCGGGAGCCTGGGAGTTCGAAACGACGCATACGAGCCGGCCCGTAACGACCTTCACGCAGCAGGCGACGCTGCACGGATTCGCAGCGGGCTTCATCGCGAGCGCGGCGCGTTACGGCGTCATGCTGAGCCATCTGCAGCCCGCGTTTGTCCATGGTTTCATGTACCTCAGGGCGGTCGGTTTCGGCGCGCCCGAGGGCGCGAAAGGCCCGCCTCCCAAGCTCGTCATGCAGCTGCTCACCCGCCTCGTTCCCAAGATGCGCCAACGCATCCAGACCGCCCACGACGCCATCACCAACCGGGTCTGGCGCCATGACCTGGCGCGCTGGGACCAGGAGGTCAAACCGGCGGCGATTGCCCGGCACCGCGCGCTGCAGGGTATCGAGCTGGCGTCGCTGGACGATGCCGCGCTTGCCTTGCATGTCCGCGCGACCTATGAACATCTGTGCGCGATGTTGAAACAACACCACGATTTCACGCTGACGGTTGCCGTGCCCATCGGGGATTTCCTCGCGCATGTGCACCAGTGGACGGGCAAGCCCGCGGGCGAGATTCTGCAGGTGCTGCGCGGTACTTCAAAGATATCGCTGGGTGTCGCCCATGGGGAGCTGGCCGCTCTGGCGGCTGCCATCGATGCGGACCCGGCCGCACGGGCCATGCTGGACGGCGCCGGGCCGGCGCAGGCGGTCCTGGATGCGCTCTCGGTTCACCAGAGCACCGCCGGACCGTTGCATGCGTACCTGGACCTGGTCCGGGTACGCTGCCTCGGTTACGACCTGGGCTCCAAAAGCGTCGGTGAGATGCCCGAGGTGATAGTGCGTGCTATTCAGGCCAGCCTCGACGGGGCCGGTGCCCGGCGCGATGACGACTCGGCGATGCAGGCCCGCATCGCGTCGCTGCGCAATGCCGTGCCCCATGAACACCGCGCCGCGTTCGACGCGCTGCTGGCCGAGGTGCAGCTGATCAACCGGCTGCGCGACGAACGCGGACATTATTCCGACGGCTGGGCGATCGGCATTGCGCGCGGCGCGTTGCGCGAAGCCGGGCGTCGGCTTACGGCGCGTGGAACGCTGGCGTCGGCCGATTTGGCGCTCGATGCGTCGGTCGACGAGATCGTCGGCATGCTCCATGGCCAAGTCGGCCCGACCGGGACCGAGCTGGCCGCGCGCTGCGCGTGGCGCACCGGCAAGACCACATCCAACCCGGACGTTCCGGTGTGGCTCGGCGCGCCGCCCGCGCCGCCACCGCCGGCGGAATGGCTTCCGCCCAATGGACGGCGCACGGCGCGGGCGGTTGCGATTTTCATCGAGACCATGTTTATGGAGCCGGAACCGAAGAACACCCCGACCGCGCTGAAAGGCCTTGCCGTGAGCCCGGGCACCTACGAAGGCGTGGCGCGCCTTGTCGACGACGAGGCCGATTTCGGCCGGATCCAGCGCGGCGACATCCTGGTAGCGCGCGCGACGTCCCCTTACTTCAACCTGGTGCTGCCGCTGCTGGGTGCCATCGTCACCGACCGGGGCGGCCAGTTGTGCCACGCGGCGATCGTGGCCCGGGAGTACGGAATCCCCGCCGTGGTGGGCACACGCGAGGCGACCCGGCTGGTGCGCGATGGCGCGCGCCTGCGGGTCGACGGAACGACCGGCGAGGTCACGCTGCTGCCATGACAGTTGGCTTGGCCGAGGTTCGCGACGAGAGCCGGTTCGGCGGCAAGGCAACGCAGCTCGGAGCCTGTGTTCGTGCCGGGCTCCCGGTCCCTCCCGGCTTCGCGCTGGGTGTTGACCAGGTGCACGCGATTGCCCAGGGTAATGAGGAGGCGCTGGACCCGGTGTTCCGCCTGGCGGATGCGCTTGGCTCGGTTGCCGTGCGTTCTTCCGCCGTGGGTGAAGACGGCGCGAATGCCAGCTTCGCGGGGCAACACGCGACTGTGCTGGACGTGCGCGGTCGCGGCGCGTTGAAAGAGGCGATCCGCCGGGTGTGGGCCTCGGGGCAGACGGCCAGCGCGCAAGGGTATCGGGAACGGATGGGGGTCGAGGGGGCACCGCGTATGGCGATCGTGGTCCAGCAGCTGATCGCGGCCGAGACGGCGGGCGTGATGTTTACGTGCAACCCGATGACCGGAGACGATGAGCGTGTGGTCGAGGCGGCATGGGGCCTGGGCGAGGTGGTGGTGGCCGGTCTGGTGACGCCCGACCGGTACCGGCTAGGGCGCCATGGCGAGGTGCTGGAGCGCAGCGCGGGTGAAAAAGACATTGCCATTTGTTCGCTTGCCGGTGGTGGAACGGCGCAACATGCCGTGGCGCTCCATCTGGTATCGGCCCTGTGCCTCAGCGACGCCCAGCTCGCGGCCCTCGGAGATTTGGCGCTGCTGTGCGAGGCGCACCATGGAGCGGGGCCGCACGACATCGAATTCGCATTTGCGGGCGGCGCGCTGTTTCTTCTGCAGCGCCGTTCGATCACCCGGGCCGCGCGGTAAGCGGACGCCCCGAGTGTCGGTGCAACAGGCTCCCATCAAAGCCTCGGCAAGTCCGGTCGCGCGGCGCGAACTGATTGCGCTGGCGTGCAGCATCGGCCTGATGCCGCTCAACTCCACCATGATCGCGGTCGCCATCCCGGCCATCGCCGCGGACTTGGCCGCGGCTCCGGGAGTGCTTATCCAGTGGCTGGTGACGAGTTACCTTGTTGTGGGTATCGTGGCACAAAGTCCGGCCGGAAAACTCGGGGATCGCGAGGGCTACACACGCGCCCTGGCCTTGGGCCAGGCGGTTTTCGCCTGCGGCAGCGTGCTTGGCTTCTTGGCCCATGCGCTGCCCCTTCTGGTGGCCGCACGGGTACTGATGGCCGTGGGTGGAGCGATCATCATGCCCTCCGCGATGGCGATGGTTCGGGTGCGACTGCCCGCGGAACAACGCGCCAAGGCTTTTGGCATGTTCGGCGCCGTGATGGGCCTGTCGGCGGCTATCGGTCCCCTGATAGGAGGCGAGATCGCGTCCCGCTTCGGCTGGCCTGCGCTGTTTCTGGTGAACATCGCGCCACTGGCGCTGGCCCGGGTTTTGGGCTCGGGCAAAGGTCCTGCGCCGGACCGGGAGCCAACCCAGGCTCGCAAGGCCCGTTTCGACGTGTTGGGCAGCGTGTTGCTTGGCTTGGGCCTGGTGCTGGTTGTGATCGGAGCCCGGAGCCCGGCACTGTGGCTGCCACTGGTCGGCACTGGCTTGGCGACCCTGTTTGCATTTGTCTGGTGGGAACGGCGCGCCACCGATCCGGTGGTCGATCTTCGGCTCTTCATGCACCGTGCCTTCACGGCGGGAACGCTGATCGTGGGGCTGCAGAATTTCGCGATGTACGCGCTGTTGTTCGAACTTCCGGTCGTGTTCTCCAGAAGCTTCGGTGCCACCTCGGCGCAGTCTGGGCGGGCGCTGCTCGCGCTGACGCTGGCCATGGTGGTGGGCTCGATGCTGGGGGGTCGAGTCGCGGGGGCGATCGGTTCGCGCAAGGGCGCCTTGCTCGGTAGCTTGGTGGCTTTCGCGGGGGGCGTGCTGCTGGCGTTACGCCCCCTGGCCGGCGTCACGGATTCACTGCCCGCGCTTCTTGTGCTGGGCTTTGGGCTCGGATTCACGACACCGGCCGCGACCGCCGCGCTGATGGCGGTCGCGCGACCGGGCGAAAGCGGGATGGCGTCCGCTGTCTCAAGCACCGTGCGTTACCTCGGGGGGATCGCGGGCGTCGCCGTGGTCAGCGCACTTGTCGCGGGCGACGATGTTCTTGCGGCGCACAGGAGCGCCGCAGTGGTCTTTGCGCTGGCGCTCGGGCTGGCCACTGCGCTGGCCACTGTCATTCCCCGTCACAAAATCCGCGGCCCATAACGTACAGGTGTCGCTGTCCAGCGCGGCACAATGCCGCGAGGAGACACTGCCCATGCCCGCCACCCATACTATTCCGCGCCCCGACCTGGAACCCGGAGCTTTCCTGGAACATCTCTACAACGTCGCCGTACTGCGCGCCTTGCCGCTGCACAACACGGCGGCTTATTTGCCCGCGCCACCCGATCCCGCAAGCGGCGGCCGCACCATCGTGCTGGGCGCCGGCAAGGCGGCGGGCTCCATGGCGCAGGCAGTGGAAACGTGGTGGCCCGTCAATGCGCCGCTGCAGGGTCTGGTGGTGACGCGGTACCACCATATTCCGCCGCGTGCGCCTGATCTGAAGCAACGCATTGAAGTGGTCGAAGCCTCGCATCCGGTGCCCGACGCCGCGGGCATGGCGGCCGCGCAACGCATCCTGGCCATGGCGCGGGGGCTGACAAAAAACGATCTTGTGTTGTGCCTGATCTCGGGCGGCGCGTCGGCGCTGCTGACCCTTCCGACAGTCGGCCTGACGCTGGAACAAAAGCAAAACGTCAACCTGGCCTTGCTGGACAGCGGCGCCAGCATTTCCGACATGAATTGCGTGCGCAAACATCTGTCGCGGATCAAGGGTGGGCGACTGGCCGCCGCCTGTTTCCCGGCGCGCGTTGTGACGCTGGCCATCAGCGACGTGCCGGGCGACGACCCGGGCATCATCGGCAGCGGTCCGACCGTGCCCGATGTCACGACCTGCGCTGACGCTCTGGCGGTATTGCGGCGCTACCGCATAGACCTGCCGGCCGAAGTGCTCGACGCATTGCGAAAAAATGACCTCGAAACACCCAAGCCCGGCGACGCCGTATTTATGGGCCATGCAGTGCACCTGATCGCGACGCCGCAACAAAGCCTGGAAGCCGCGGCGGCCGCAGCGCGCGCGGCAGGCCTGAACGCCTACCTATTGAGCGACGCAATGGAAGGCGAGTCGCGCGAGGTGGGCAAGGTGCATGCAGCACTGGCGCGTGCCGTGGCGCTGCGCGGCCAACCCTTCACCCGTCCCTGCGTGATTCTGAGCGGCGGGGAGACCACGGTCACGATCCGGCCCCGTACGCCCGGCGCGGCGAAAGGCCGAGGCGGGCGCGCCGGCGAATTCTGCATGGGCCTGGCCCAGGCCTTGCAGGGCCAGCCGGGCGTCTACGCGCTGGCGGCGGATACCGACGGCATCGACGGTGTAGAGGACAACGCCGGCGCGCATGTGCTGCCCGACACCTTGCAGCGCGCGAACGCTTTGGGCATGAAGATCGACCAGTACCTGGACCGCAACGACGCCTACGGTTATTTCAGCGCTTTGGGCGACCTGGTCGTTACCGGACCCACGCACACCAACGTCAACGACTTCCGGGCGATCCTGGTGTTGTAGCACCCATGGGCCTGAAGGCCAGCATCAGCGCCATTTAAGCGCGCGCAACACGTTCTCCGCCGTGGCGGGGGCCACCAGCCTGACCGGTGCGTGCCCATCCGGCTGCGTAGCCGCAACCGCGGCGCGCAGCGCCTCGTAGACACCGATGGCCAGCATGAGAGGCGGCTCACCCACCGCCTTGCTGCCGAAGACGTTGTCTTCGCGATTGGCCTCAGGCCACAGCGCCACGTTGAAATGCGCGGGCACGTCGCCAGCGGTTGGAATTTTGTAGGTGCTGGGCGCGTGGGTCGACAGATGCCCCTTGTCGTTCCACACCAGCTGCTCGGTGGTGAGCCAGCCCATGCCCTGTACAAAGCCGCCTTCGATCTGGCCAATGTCGATGGCCGGGTTGATGGAGCGCCCCACGTCCTGCAGGATGTCGATCTTGAGCACCCGGCTCTCGCCAGTCAGCGTGTCGATTGCCACTTCGGTGCAACCGGCGCCGTACGCGAAATAAAAGAACGGCCGGCCCGTGAGCGTGACCTTGTCGTAGTGGATCTTGGGCGTACGGTAAAAACCGTCACTCCAGAGCTGGATGCGATTCGCGTACGCCAGTTTCACCACGTCGTTGAAGTCGCGGGTCACGCTGGGGGAGCTTATCCGGCCACCCGCGAAGCGGATCGCTCCAGCTCCGCAGCCGTCCAGTCCGGCGACGAACTGCGCCAGGTTGTCGCGTATGTGGCGCGCCGCGAACTGCGCCGCGCGGCCGTTCAAATCGGTGCCGGCAGACGCGGCAGTGGCCGAGGCATTGGGAATCTTGCTGGTGTCGCTGGCCGTGGACAACACCCGCTCGAACGGCACGCCGAGTTCGTCCGCCACGATCGCCGCCACCTTGGTGTTCAGGCCCTGGCCCATTTCGGTGCCGCCGTGGTTGACCTGCACGCTGCCGTCGGTGTAGACATGTACCAGCGCACCGGCCTGGTTGAACAAGGTGGCCGTGAACGAGATGCCGAATTTGACCGGCGTCAGAGCGATGCCGCGTTTGATCACCGGGCTGTTCAGGTTCCACGCCGTGATGGCCGCGCGCCGTTCGCGGTAGTGCGAAGACCGCTCCAGCTGGGACATCAGCGGGTCCAGGATGTTGTCCTCGACCTGCATCCGGTAATGCGTGGTGTCGCGGCGCTGCTCAGGCGCGGTTGCGCTTGCGGGCGCGAGGACTTCGTCGCTGTACAAGTTGCGTTTGCGCACGTCCAGCGGGTCCAGGCCCAGGCTGCGCGCGATGTCGCCCATGATGGCTTCGATAACGATCACGCCCTGCGGGCCGCCAAAGCCGCGGAACGCCGTGTGGCTCTGGGTATTGGTCCTGCAGCGGTAAGACGCGATGTCCACGTCGGCCAAAAAGTAGGCGTTGTCGCTGTGGAACACCGCGCGGTCGGACACCGGACCGCTCAGGTCGGCGGAAAAACCGCAGTTGGTCATCAGCACCAGCTTCAGGCCATTCAGCCGGCCGGTGTCGTCGAAGCCTGCCGTGTACTCATATGCAAAAGGATGGCGCTTGCCCGTCACCATAAAGTCGTCGTCGCGGTCCATCCGCAACTTGACCGGACGCTTGAGTTTGTGGGCGGCGATCGCGGCCCACACCGCCATGTGCCCAGCCTGTGTTTCCTTGCCGCCAAAGCCGCCGCCCATGCGCCGGCACTCGACGCGCACTGCGTGGTTGTCGATGCCCAGCGCATGCGACACCCAGTGCTGCACTTCCCCGGGATGCTGGGTGCTGGAATACACCACCCACTGGTTCTGTTCCTGGGGCACCACGTAGGCGACCTGGCCTTCCAGGTAAAAGTGCTCCTGCCCGCCGACTTCCAGCGTGCCGCTGAGCTGGTGGGGCGCGCGTTGCAGGGCCGCAGCCGCATCGCCGCGGCGCACGAACACCGGCGGCAATACATAACTCTGCGCCGCCATCGCATCATGTACGTTCAGGATGGCCGGCAGCTCCTCGATCCGCGGCTTGACCTTGCGCGCTGCGCGTCGGGCGTGCATCACCGTATCGGCTACCACGACACCCACCACCTGTCCGACGTGTTTAACCTCGGTGGTGGCGAATATCGGCTCGTCACCGATAAACGATGCCAGCATGCGATGGCCCGGAATGTCGCGTGCCAGGATCACATCGCGCACACCCGGCATGGCCAGGGCGGCGGTGGCATCGACGCCCAGCAGCCGGCCATGTGCCACTGTGGATAACACCGGCGCGGCAAACAACGTGCCCTTGATTTCACCGATGTCGTCGATGTAAGTGGCGGCTCCCGCTACCTGCGCGCCCGCGCTTTCGTGGGGCCGGGACACACCAGAGGCGGGGCCGGTTACCGCGCCACCGTTCAGACTGGGGTTTGAGAAGCTTTCACGCCCTTGGACAGGGTCAGGAAAAACGGAAGTTATTTTGGCGCGAACAGGCAGTTTTTCCGGTGCGTTCATACGACCTCCTCGGGCAGCGTGAAAGACTCGAGATTGATCGCCTGCATGCCCCGGCTCTCCAGCCAGAAGCGTTGCAGCAAATTGCCCAGCACCTCGCTGCGATAGGCCGCGCTGGCGCGCATATCCGAGATCGGCTGGAATTCCGCGCGCAGGATGCTCATGGCGGTCTGCACCGTGTCGAGTGTCCAGGCCTGGCCCTGCAGCGCCGCTTCAGTTTTATGCGCACGCACGGGTGTGGCGGCGACACCGCCGACACCGATCGATGCCGACACCACGCGCGCGTCGTCGATTCGCAGCTTGAGCGCCAGGCAGATAGCCGAAATGTCGTCATCGAAGCGCTTGGAGATTTTGTACACGCGCAGGAATTCGGGGACATTTGTTTGCCTGGGGCCCTGCGCCGCACCCGGGTCGTCCGCCACCGCGGTCAACGGCACCTTGATCCAGGCCAGCACTTCGTCGCTTGCCATCACGTTTTTGCGGTAGCCGGTGTACAGCGCCTCCAGCGGCAGTTCGCGGCGGCCACGTACGCTCATCAACACCACCGTCGCGCGCAGCGCGATCAACAGCGGCATGCTGTCGCCGATCGGCGATCCGTTGGCCACGTTGCCGCCCATCGTGCCGGCATTGCGCACCGGCAAACCCGCGAACCGGTGGGCGAAAACACGCAGCTGCGGCCGGCTTGCAACCAGTGCCGTATATGCGTCGGCCAGTGGAACAGCGGCGCCGATAACAACCTGGCTCGGTTCGAACTCGATGCGACGTAGCTCGGCCACCCGTGTCAAGTCCAGCACGCTGGCAAATTCCATATGCAGCTTGGTGACCCACAAGCCCACGTCGGTGCAGCCGGCCACGAGTTGGGCTTGCGGGTGGTCGGCGCGTGCCTGGAGCAGCTGTTTCAACGTACGCGGTGCCATGTATCCGGACCAGGATTCAGGCGCCGGGTACTCCGTTCGCACCGGGCTAGTCGAAGTGCCGATCGAGGCTTCGGCAGGCGCAGCCCGAACGGAGCTTGCTTCCTCGTCGCGCGTCGAAGCGGCAAGCAGCTCATCGAGTTGCACCTTTAGCCGTGCTTCATCCACCCGCACAGCCGGAAAATCGCCCATCCTTGTGGCCGCTTCCAGAATCGGCTTGTAGCCGGTGCAGCGGCACAGATTGCCCGAGAGTGCTTCCTGCGCCAGTTCGCGCGAAATCGTTTCACCCTGGCAGCTATGGGTCTGGTACATGCCAAACAGGCTCATCACAAAACCGGGGGTGCAGAAGCCGCACTGCGATCCGTGGCACTGCACCATGGCTCGCTGCGCCGGGTGCAAGCTTCCGTCTTCCGCGGCGAGGTCTTCCACTGTCCACAGCGCCAGCCCATCCACGGCATGCGCCAGTTTGATGCAGCTATTGACGGCGCGGTAGATCAGCCTGTCGCCGGCCAATTCGCCCAGCACCACGGTGCATGCGCCGCAGTCGCCTTCACCGCAACCTTCCTTGGTACCGGTGCAGCCCAGGTCTTCACGCAACACTTCCAGCAGCGTGCGGCTGGGTGCTACATTTTCCAGCACCACGGGCTGGCCACGCCGGATAAAACGGATTGTCTGGGTCATTGAATGGCAGTCCTTGCACGCGAGGGTAAAACTGGAGGCGTAGCGCGACGATACACGCTAGCATATGGGCACAATGTTTATGCCAGTATGGGTGATCAGGCGGCAGACCCGTGGCGTCAAAAGTTGCATCAGGAAGAATGGGCAAATTCGCCATGGACCTCCGCAATCGGCAACTCCAAAAAAAAAAGAAGGCTGAAACAGCCGCAGCATGACAACTCCCAGATTGCAGTTATCGGGCATCACCAAACGTTACCCGGCCGTGGTGGCCAACAGCGCTGTGTCGCTCACCGTCATGCCCGGCGAAACCCATGCCGTGCTGGGCGAGAACGGTGCCGGTAAATCGACCTTGATGAAAATCATCTACGGCTCGGTCAAGCCCGATGAGGGCAGCGTAATGTTCAACGGCCAGCCGGTGTTTATCCGCAACCCGCAGGAAGCGCGTGCCATGGGCATCAGCATGGTGTTCCAGCACTTCAGCCTGTTCGACACCATCACGGTGGCCGAGAACGTGTGGCTGGGGTTGGCAAAAACGCTCACGCTGGACGACGTCACCCGCAGCATCACCGCCAAGGCCCAGGAGTACGGTCTGGACATCGACCCTGCGCGCCCGGTGCACACTTTAAGCGTGGGTGAGATGCAACGCGTGGAAATCATCCGCGCGCTGCTGACCAACCCGCAGTTGCTGATCCTCGATGAGCCGACCTCGGTGCTGACACCACAGGCCGTGGACAAGCTGTTCGTGGTGCTGAAAAAGCTGGCGTCCGAGGGCTGCAGCATCCTGTACATCAGTCACAAGCTGCACGAGATCCGCGAGTTGTGCAAGGCCTGCACGGTATTGCGCGGCGGCAAGGTCACCGGTGTCTGCGACCCGTCCGAAGAGTCCAACGCTTCGCTGTCGCGCCTGATGATCGGCGCCGAACCGCCGCAACTGACGCACCGTGCCCAAAAACCCGGCGCACCGGTGTTGCGCGTGCAGGCCCTTAGCCTTGCGCGGGAAGACCAGTTCGGCGTGGACCTGGAAGAAATTTCGATCGAGGTGCGGGCGGGCGAGGTAGTCGGCATTGCGGGTGTGTCGGGCAATGGCCAGAGAGAATTGTTGTACGCTTTGTCGGGCGAAGACTGCCGCGCCGCAGCCGGTGCCATCAAGCTCGGAGAAGTCGATATGTCGTCGCTGCACCCCGGCATGCGGCGCAAGCTCGGACTGCATTTTGTGCCCGAAGAGCGGCTGGGCCGCGGGGCCGTGCCCACGCTGGGGCTGGCGCACAACCTGCTGCTTACGCGC
The DNA here is from genome assembly GCA_025360705.1 of Betaproteobacteria bacterium. Taxonomy (GTDB): domain Bacteria; phylum Pseudomonadota; class Gammaproteobacteria; order Burkholderiales; family Burkholderiaceae_C; genus CAISIP01. Next base: position 24,878 of record JANYBQ010000345.1, read on the forward strand.
ACCGAGGCGCTGTCCAAAGGGCTCGGCTGGATCAACGTCAAGACGCTGCAGGAGCAGGCGGCCGACATCATCCAGCGCTTTAACGTCAAGGCCGGCGGGCCGGATGCGGCGGCGCGTTCATTGTCGGGAGGCAATCTGCAAAAGTTCATCGTCGGGCGCGAGATCGACGCCAGGCCCAAACTGCTGATCGTGTCGCAGCCGACCTGGGGCGTGGACGTGGGTGCGGCGGCGCAAATTCGCGGCGAAATCCTCGCCTTGCGTGACCAGGGCTGCGCGGTGCTGGTGGTCAGCGAGGAGCTGGACGAACTGTTCGAACTCAGCGACCGCCTGCACGTGATTGCCAAGGGCCGCCTGTCGCCATCGGTTCCGGTCGCTGACGCCACGACAGAAAAAATCGGCGAGTGGATGAGCGGCCTGTGGAACGAGAATGAGTACGACCTGTTAGCGTTAACTGGCCTAACCCATGATCAAGCTTGAAGCCCGGCCGCAGCCCTCCGGTTTCTGGAGTTACGGCTCTCCGCTGCTGGCGCTGGCCATGACCGTGGTGATCGGGGTGATCATGTTCCTGGCGCTCGGAAAAGACCCGGTACGGGGCCTGGAGATGTTTTTCTGGCAACCGATACGCAACGGATATGCGCTGGGGGAACTGATGGTCAAGGCGACGCCGCTGCTGATCATCGCGCTGGGGCTGGCGGTATGTTTTCGCTCCAACATCTGGAACATCGGCGCCGAGGGGCAATACATAATCGGCGCCGTCTTTGCGGGCGGGGTGGCGTTGCTGGCCGACAAGGGTACCGGCGCGTGGATCGTAGTGCCGATCGTGCTGGCCGGTGTTGTTGGCGGCATGCTGTGGGCCGCGATTACGGCCGTGTTGCGGGACCGCTTCCATGCGAGTGAAATCCTGGTCAGCCTGATGCTGGTCTATATCGCGGTGCAGTTGCTGAGTTACCTGGTCGGCGGTCCGTGGAAGGACCCGAATGGCTTCAATTTTCCGCAAAGCAAAACCTTCGAGGCAGCGACGCGAATCCCGCGCTTGTTCGAAGGTTCGCGGATAAGCATCGGAGTCGTGCTGGCGGCGTTGGGTGTGGGCGCGATGTGGGTGTTCCTGTTCCGCACGCGGGCCGGGTTCGCGCAGCAAGTGGGTGGCCTTGCGCCGGCCGCCGCGCGTTACGCCGGCTTCTCGTCGCGCAAGACCTTGTGGACCGCACTCATGATCTCGGGCGGCGCCGCCGGTCTGGCGGGTGCACTCGAAGTGGCGGGCCCGATCGGGCAACTCACCACCTATGTGCCGGCGGGTTATGGGTTCGCGGCCATCATCGTGGCATATGTCGGCCGGCTGCATCCGGTCGGTATGGTGTTCTCGGCCATTTTGATGAGCATGTTCTACATCGGCGGCGAAATGGCGCAGTCGCGCCTCGGGCTGACCAAATCGCTTACGGGCGTATTCCAGGGGCTGCTGCTGTTCAGCCTGCTGGCCTGCGATACGCTGGTGAACTACCGGCTCGGGTTCGGCCGTTCGGGAAGCAAATAATGGAAACCTACGCTCTGCTGATTGCCGCGACCCTGAACGCCGGTACGGTGCTGGCGCTGGCCTCATTGGGGTTGCTGATCAACGAAAAAGTAGGCATCGTCAATCTGGGCGCGGAGGGCATGATGCTGTGCGCGGCAATCGCCGGGTTCGCGACCGTGGTGCATAGCGGCAACGACTGGCTCGGTTTTGCCGCGGGGATGGCGGCCGGCGCCGTGCTGGCGGCCATCTTCGGCGTGCTGGTGATCTGGCTCAACACCAACCAGTACGCCACCGGCTTGGCACTCACATTGTTTGGCACCGGCTTCTCGGCTTTTGTGGGCACGGGTTATGTGCAAGCCAGAATGCCCGAGCGTCCTGGTTATGCCATTCCGGGTCTGGCGGATATACCGCTGGTCGGACCGGCATTGTTCCGGCACCACCCTCTGGTATATCTGACGGTGCTGATCGCGCTGGCGCTGATCTGGTTCATGTACCGCACGCGTAGCGGCCTGGTAATGCGCAGTGTCGGCGAGAGCCCTGAATCGGCGCATGCGCTGGGTTATCCGGTACGGCGTATCCGGCTGCTGGCCGTGGTGGTGGGCGGTGCGTTATGTGGGCTGGCGGGCGCTTACCTGTCTATCATCTATACACCGTTGTGGGTCGAAGGCATGGTGTCGGGCAAGGGCTGGATCGCGCTGGCGTTAACCACTTTTGCCACCTGGCGCCCGGCCCGCGTTTTGCTGGGTGCCTACCTGTTCGGCGGCGTGACGATGTTGCAGTTCCACCTTCAGGCCATCGGGGTGGATGTGCCGAGCCAGTTTCTGACGATGTTGCCGTACGCCGCCACCATCGTGGTGCTGGCGCTGATCTCGCGCAACCCGCAGTGGATTCGCATCAATATGCCCGCGTCGATCGGAAAACCGTTTTATCCCGGCTCATAATCGGTGGCTAACGACCGGACCCCGCGTGCCAGGGACAGCGCGAAATTCAGCGCCGCCCCTAAACTTGGCTTTTTTTGCAACCCCCAACTAGAGGAAACACATGACAGACTTGAACAAACGATCTCTTATCAAGGCGGCCGCGTTGTCGGCCATCGCAGCAGCCGCGCTTGCTGGCTGTGGCAAGAAGGAAGAACCAGCTCCGGTGGTGGTTGTCCCCGCGGCGCCCGCGTCGGTGGCCGCGCCGGCGCCCGCCAAGGCCGAGCCGCTAAAAATTGCGTTTGCCTATGTGGGACCGGTGGGTGATGGCGGCTGGACCTTTGCGCACGATGTGGGGCGCAAGGCGCTTGAGAAAGAGTATGGGGACAAGATCGTGACCTCGTTTGTCGAAAACGTTCCTGAAGGAGCCGATGCCGAGCGTGTCATCCGGGACATGGTCAGCCAGGGCAACAAACTCATCTTCGGGACTACCTTCGGGTATATGGAGCCGATGCTCAAAGTGGCCGCCGACACCAAGGGCGTGATGTTCGAACATGCCACCGGCTTCAAACAGGCCGACAACATGCGCACCTACGACAGCCGAACCTACGAAGGTGCCTACATGGCGGGCGTGATCGCGGGGAAAATGACCAAGACCAACACACTCGGCGTGGTGGCATCGGTGCCGATTCCCGAAGTGCTGCGCAACATCAACAGCTTCACACTAGGTGCGCAGTCCAGCAACCCCAAGATCAAAACCAAAGTAGTGTGGGTCAACGAATGGTTCAACCCGCCCAAGGAGACCGAGGCGGCTACCGCTCTGATCAACGGCGGTGCCGACGTCCTGTTCCAGAACACCGACTCTCCGGCCGTTCTCAAGACCGCGCAGGACAAGGGAAAACGCGCCTTCGGCTGGGACTCCGACATGACGGCCTATGGCCCCAAGGCACACCTCGCCTCGGCTGTGATCAATTGGGCTCCGTACTACATCAAGGCCACCAAAGAGGCACTCGATGGCAGTTGGAAAGGCGGCGGCGGCGCGTGGTGGGGCGTGAAGGAGGGCGCGATCGACCTGGTGTCGATCGCCGACGACGTGCCTGCCGAAACCAAGGCAAAAATCGATGAGATCAAGGCCGGTCTCAAGGCTGGCACCTACAACATCTGGAAGGGCCCAATCATGGGCTCGGACGGCAAGGAAGTGCTGGCCAAAGACACCGTCGCCGATGACAAGTTTCTGAGCAGTTTGAACTTCTACGTCAAGGGCGTGGAAGGCAAGGTGCCAGCCGGCAAATAAGAGCTTGTGAATCTTTCTACTGCGCGGGCCAATCTGACGCCTGCGGTGCTCACCGTACAGGTGTACGGCTCCGCTCCTCGACGCCACCTTGACCCGCTCGCTACGAAATATTCACAACCTCTGTGCCCGCTTAGGGAATGAAAGTCAAACCCGTAAGCGCCGAACGCCTGCCCGACCTGTTGCGCAGCATGCCCAAGGCGGAGCTGCATATCCACATCGAAGGCTCGCTCGAGCCCGAACTGATCTTTGCGCTGGGCCGGCGCAATGGCATACCTCTGGCCTATCCGGACGTGGAAGCTTTGCGCCGCGCCTATGTCTTCGAACACCTTCAAAGTTTTCTCGACGTGTACCACGCAGGCACCATGGTGCTGCGTACCGAGCAGGACTTCTACGACATGGCGCGTGCCTACCTGGTGCGTGCCCATGCCGACAACGTGGTCCACGCCGAAATATTCTTCGATACCCAGACCCACACCGGCCATGGGCTGGACGCGGCGGTTGTCATCAACGGCCTGCACCGAGCCTGCATGGATGCGGCGTCTCAATTTGGCATGAGCGCCTCGCTGATCCTGTGCTTCCTGCGCCATCTGAGCGAGCAGGATGCCTTCGAGGCGCTGGAGCAGGCTATGCCACTGCGCGACAAGATTGTCGGCATCGGTCTGGCATCGAGTGAGGTGGGCCATCCGCCGGAGAAATTCGCGCGCGCGTTCGCGCGTTGCCGAGAACTTGGATTCAGGTTGGTGGCGCATGCGGGCGAGGAGGGCCCGCCGGCCTATATCTGGAGCGCTCTCGACATCCTCAAGGTGGAACGCATCGACCACGGCGTGCAGTCGGTCCAGGATCCAGCCCTGATGCAGCGCCTGCTGCGCGACCGGATTCCGCTCACGGTGTGTCCCTTGTCGAACCTGAAACTTCGCGTGTTTCCGACGCTGGCCCAACATAACCTGGGCCGCCTGCTGGACGCCGGTATCGTGGCGACTGTCAATTCAGACGACCCGGCTTATTTCGGTGGTTACCTCAACCAGAACTTCACGCAGACTTTTGCGGCCCTGGGGCTGTCGGCGCAGCAGGCCTGGCAGCTGGCGCAAAACAGTTTCAACGCGAGTTTTATAGACGCGGGCTTGCGGCGTAACTATACCGACCGGCTGGGCCAGGTCTTCGAAACTTTCGACGCTTGACGCTGCCGTAAAAGCTCAACAACCGGCGGTTAAAATCCACGGCTGGCTTGCTGCTCCGCAAGCCCCCTTTCTGTTCCCGGAGCCATGTAGAGGACCACCATGTACAAAAACCTCGTTGCCGCGTTTGCGGCCGCCTGTTTTTTATTCCCCGTTTTTGGCCAGGATGCCAGGCCCCCGCTCAAGATCGGTTTCGTTTACGTCGCGCCCTTGACCGACACCGGCTGGGTACACCAGCATGATCAGGGTCGCAAGGCCTTGGAGGCGGCGCTGAATCTGCCCGGCCAGACACCCAGGGTCCAGACCACTTATGTCGAGAACGTGCCCGAGGGACCGGACGCGGAACGCGTGATCCGCGACCTGGTGCAGCAGGGCAACAAGCTGATCTTCACGCCCAGCTTCGGTTACATGGAGCCCACGCTCAAGGTCGCTCAGGAGTTCCCGGACGTGCGCTTCGAGTCCATCACCGGCTACAAAACCGCGGCCAATGTGGCGACTGCCAACGCGCGTTATTACGAGGGCCGTTATCTGTCCGGTGTGGCCGCCGGGCGCATGAGCAAAACCCATCTGGCGGGTTATGTGGCCGGCTTTCCGATCCCGGAAGTGCTACAGGGCATCAATGCGTTCACGTTGGGCATGCGCTCGGTGGACCCGTCGGCGCAGGTCAAAGTGATCTGGCTCAACACCTGGTTCGATCCGGCGCGCGAACGCGACGCGGCCGTGACGCTGTTCAACCAGTATGTGGACGTGATCGCTTTCCATACTGCCTCCAACGCGGTGATGGTCGCGGCGCAGGAACGCGGCAAGATGGCCGTGGCCTACCACTCGGATATGCGCAGTGTGGCGCCCGACGCGCAGATCGTGGCCGTCATCCACGAATGGGGCAGCTATTACACCCAGCGCGCCCAGGCCGTGCTCGACGGCTCGTGGAAAAGCGGCAATGTGTGGGGCGGCGTCAAGGAAGGCATGGTGCGCGTCGGCGACTTTGGCTCCAGGGTGCCTTTGCAGGTGCAGCAAGAAGTACTGGCGCGCCAGAAGGACATTGCGGCGGGGCGACTGCAACCATTTGCGGCGCGCCAGGCGGTGCGCGATAACCAGGGCCATGTGGTGATTGCGGCCGGCAAGTCACTCACGGATGCGCAGATTCTGGAGATGAACTGGCTGGTGCAAGGGGTGCAGGGCAATTTGCCGAAGCCTTAAGCGCCCACCGGTAGCAGCGCCTTCAATTGCGCAAGGTTGACTTTATGCTGACCAGCCTGGGGTGTTGTTCCGCCAACTGGCGGCGGCCTATCGCAAGGACCGCCGAATACGGCTCATCGGTTAAAAGAGCCGCGAGAACTTCCCGGCCCACCAGACCGGTTGCCCCCGCCCCCAAAGCCACCCGTCCCGCCGCCGGAGCGACCGCCACCGCCATAAGAACCTCCGCTGCGGTTACCACCATATCCGCCGCCACCGCCACCGCCACCGCCACCGCGACGTTGGCCACCGCGTTCCACCATCATGTCCACACCGGTACGCATAGGATCGGGTTCGCGAGGGGCCGTATTGCGCGGCTGCACGTTGCCACCACCACGCAGCGGATCGGGCTGGCCCTGCGATGCGTGGCGTGGTTGCTGATTGCCGCCGCCCATACCACCATTGCGGTTGCCCTGGAAGTTGCCACCACCGCCGGGACCGTTACGCGCGCCATTGCCAGCGCCCTGGCCGTTGCCGCGACCGCCGCCTGAGCGTCCACCGCCACCATAGCCACCGCCGTTGCCGCCCCGGCCGCCACCCCCTCCACCGCCGGCATTGTTGCCGCGGTTGTCGCGTACGCGCTCCATCATCTCGGTACGCGCGGCCTTGGCCGCGGCCATCATCACATCGCGGCCGGGTGGTTTGCCGGCGCCGCCCCAGATGGTCTGGCGGCCCATGGCGATAGGTTCGGCGCGTTCGCCCGGCTCGGGACCGAATCCATCAACCAGCACCACTTCAATATTCTGTTTGGTGTAACGCTCGATATCCTGCATGAAGCCTTCTTCGTCCAGGCACACCAGGCTCACTGCCGCGCCATCGGCTCCCGCGCGACCGGTGCGGCCGATGCGGTGCACATAGTCTTCGCTCACATTGGGAATGTCGTAGTTGACCACGTGCGGCAAGTCGTCGATGTCGATGCCACGCGCTGCGATGTCGGTGGCAACCAGGGCCCGTATTTCACCGCTCTTGAAGCCGCCCAGCGCCTGGGTACGCGCACCCTGGCTCTTGTTGCCGTGCAAAGCCATGGCGTGAATGCCGTTCTTGCTCAGGAACTCGGCCACATTGTTGGCGCCGAACTTGGTGCGCGTGAAGACCAGCACCTGGCTCCAGTTGTGCTGCTGGATTATGTGCGCCAGCAGCGCCTTTTTCTTGCCGCGCCCGACCGGGTGAATCGTCTGGGTGATGCTTTGTACGGTCGTGTTGCGCGGTGTCACCTGCACGCTCTGCGGGTCCTTGAGCAAGGTCGCCGCCAGGTCGCGTATTTCGTCGCTGAAGGTGGCCGAAAACAACAGGCTCTGCTTTTCTTTGGGTACGACCGCCAGCACTTTTTTCACGTCATGGATAAAACCCATGTCGAGCATGCGATCGGCTTCATCCAGCACCAGTATTTGCACCTGGCCCAGGTCCAGCAGGCCTTGACCCAGCAGGTCCAGAAGGCGCCCGGGCGTGGCCACCAGAATGTCGACGCCTTTCTTGACGCGGCTGATTTGCGGGCCCATGCCAACGCCACCAAAAATTACCGTGGACGTCAGTTGCAGGAATTTGCCGTAGGTCTGTACCGACTCTTCTACCTGC